>USAP01000121.1 GCA_900552775.1 uncultured Eubacteriales bacterium
CTCTGCAGTCATGCCTCCGTCTATAATATCGAGCCTTATACTGTCATGTGTTGCTCCTGTCTGATAGCCCTTTTTAAAATCAGCATTCCTTTTAATATGAGAAGCAAAAATGCTGCACTTACGGCATAAGCTTCTCTTATCATCGCCAAAATGAGCACCGCTGACATATGCGGCGCAAATCATGTCTCTGACTATATCAAAGTATTATATGTGCGATAGAACAGCTTTACATGTTCATCTGTTTTTTCTAAACACTCCTTCTCACGCTCCGGCTGGCGGTCGCACACGCCTATAAGCATAATAATCGGCGCAACATACATCATCGCAAGCGTATAGGGATCTTCCTTTTTCAATTCTCCGGCGGCTATCAGACTTTTAAAAATCCCGGCATGATAAGCCACTATCCGCTCCACATATCTTTCAGAATAAAGTTTAGAAAGTTCATCGGAACGAAACTGCTCTATAGTCATCATTTTTCGAAAAAGAGCTATATTTTCATCATGCAGCGAAATATTAAAAATCTGATGAACCTTTTCCACCAAATCATCCTCCGTAATTTTGGAAAACACCGTAACATCTCTGGCGGAATTTTGAACATGGATGGCAACTTCATCCGTATTTTTTTCAAATTCTTTTGATGTTTCCTCCACAATAGCATCAAAAATAGCCTGTTTACTCGGAAAATGATTGTAAAGCGAAGGAGCTTTAATCCCCACTGCCCTTGCAATTTCCCCCACGCTTACGGCATCGTATCCGCTTTCGGAAAACAGCTCAAGAGCCTTTTTAAGAATCATCTTTTTTGTATCTTCATTTTTCATAGAAACTCCACTAACTAACATTCGTTAGTTTTATTATATTACTTTTTCCCGTTGCTGTCAATACTTTTTTTAATAAACATCGTAGGCTTGGTCAAAACATAAATAAACTTTTACACAAATTAATAAAGTCCGCCTGTAAATGAAGCATATCATCATTTTACAGACGAACACTTTTAAGAAAGGTCGATACCGCTTTATTTTGTCAGAACTTTTTTGCAATATTTGTGTGCGCCGCACTTAGGACATACCAACTTACGTTTTGTAACGGTATGCGGTCCCATAATATATGCTTTCATATCCGGCACAAATTTTGTATGGCACTCAGGACACTCAAAAGCACCCGCATCCCTGTCAAGAACACACGCGATTGCAATGCCTGCAATTAATACACAGAAAATAAATACGGATTCTACGTTTCGCAGAATCCATTATTTAAATATTACTCCGTTTGCCGCAACACAGTTTTTACCTCCGTTTTTACAAATGTAAAGCTGCTTGTCTGCCTCTGCCGCAATCAAAAGATTTTTCAGCTCCTCACTCGTTCCGCATGCAACCCCAAATGAAGCGGTAACAATGTTTCTTCCCGGCAAATCATCTCTCGTAATGGCGGCGTTTCGTATTGCATAAAGAAGTTCGCATGCAACAAGACGCGTTTCATCTTCGGAATAATCCGGCAATATTACAGCAAATTCCTCTCCCCCGAAACGGAAAAGGTATGTATCAAGCCTTTCGAGCACCTTAACAACGCTTTCGGAAACAAGCTTAAGTACTTTGTCACCGTTCATATGGGAATAATTATCGTTAAAAGATTTAAAATTATCTATATCGTAAATTATTATACCTACCTTCTCAGGCATTATTTTTTCGGCAATAAAAGCAGTATATGTTTCCATTGCCTTTTTGTTCAGTGTTCCCGTCATCATATCATTATAAGCAAGTTTAATAAACGCATTGCTCATTTCGCTTATGTATCTTTCGTTTGAAGACTGACGGATAAAAATAGACCGAACTGCAATAAACCCGGTAACAATTGAAAACCGAAGAATAAAATGCTTAAACAAATTATAATTTTCAGCGTACGGAAGCTTTCCCGGAAGCCACCAGCTGATTGCAATCATAACACATATAAGAACGGTATCAAAAAGCCGATACGTCGGCGCAATCATTATCACAAAAAGATAACACATGGAAATTGAAAGACCTATTTTGTGAAAATTGCAGGAAATCATAAACACCGTAACGCTTGCAATAACAATTGTATAGTAAGCAAACAGTGTAAATCTTGACAGGGGTGAATCGTATTTTTTACAGAATATCAAGTAAATCAGCATTGCCGATGATGCCGCAATCATCATATAAAGCGGCACCATGTCAATAGGTATCATGGTGTTCATCACAATATTTTTTATAAAATAAAAACCATTTGTCATTAAAAATAAAACCGTTGCGAAAAAAACTATGGAAAAGCTCTGCTTCATAAAAATGCTTTCCTCAGACGGCACCTCGTCAATTTTCGTCTCCAAAACGTTATTGCAAAAGCTCTTAAATCTTTCCTGAGCAATATCGGAACTCCAGCAAAACAGATTTTCCGTTATATCATATTTGTCTTCATGTTTTTTCATAATACCCTCCAAAAACAAGCGGTGAAATGGTATTTGAAGGCATTATTATTTTCAGATGCCAACAAATACCAAGTCATCTAACAGATATTATAACATAAAAAACGTATTAAAGCAATTGTTTTGTTTTTAATTCACAGACATAATCGGAGCTACGGGGTGCAAACCCGAGACGCTGTCCCATATCATAAGCTTTGTTTTTTCTTTATTAAGCTTTCCTTCGTAGGAAAAATCAAGTGTTCCGAACCCGGATTTAATTTGCATTGATTTTGAAATATGAATTTCGGAAAGCTTGTCTCCGTCATATTCTGCCGCAATAAGCACGGCTTTTTTTTCGTTTTCGGTATTGGCATAGTCCACGCTCAGGGAAACCGTACCGGCATTTTCCTCTGCTTTTACATTTTCAAAATTCAATCCGTCCTCGGCACTGTCAAGGCTCCAGCTGTCAAGAGGCTGTACCTCCGGCATATAAAGCTCATAATCGCCGTTTGACGGCACAAACTGCATGATAACCGCAATTGTAATATCCTTAACATTCTCCGTCGTATTAAGTGCCAGCTTTCTGAAACCCGTGTTTTCGGACTGTTCGTCATTTTGAGGTGATGTTTCCAAAGGTTTTGCGTCCATTATGGAAAACTCTGCCGGTATACTCGGGTCAAGCAGCGAAACAATCATGTCTTTGTCATAAGTTCCTTTGATTCTTGCGCTTTTTTTATCTGCCGATACCGTGATGCTTTGTGCGGTGTGCATATACCAGCGCACATCAACCGGGGAATCTGCTTTTATCTCATCCTGCACGATTATCGCGTTGCGGAGGTTTGCAAGTTTCATACCGCGGCGCACAGACGCGGCATTATCGCTGTACATACCCGTTAAATCCGTTACGGCAAACGCACTGCGGCTGTTTTCATCAAACCTGTTCATTATTGCATTTCCTTCAAGGCTTTGTCCGCCGTCTTCCGACGGATTTATAACAAGAGTGTTATGTCCCTCCGCTCTGTATCTGTAAAGGTTCCACACACTGTCCGGAATGTCGTAATTATCCGCTCCGAGGTCACACGCAAAGCGCGTGCCGTGCGCATCTATAACAAAACTGCCTGCGTCCATATGTCCGTGATAAACATTCGTTTTCCCGGCATGGAAACCCACAAAAATGTCACGGCTTCCGAACCCGCTTCTGAAAACTGCGGCTTCCGTATCTCTGTAATACCTGTCAAGCGGCAGCGAAGCATCGCTTACCGAAAAATCTTTATTATACCATATTATATCTCTGATATTGCCTCCGCTTGTGTTGCTTAAATATGTATTTTGCAGGGCAGAATCATCAAAGTATTCCGCCAAAAGCAGCATCCCCGGAGAATATGAAGCAGACACCGTGGAATCATGAAAATTAAAGTTTCCGCACGGGCCGCAAAGCATTCTCGAAAAATATCCCGTTTCCTTCACTCCGGGTGCATCACCGTATCCAAAGTCCGTTCCACAGGCAGTTAAAAGAGCAGAGATAAAATCCGTGAAGTAATCGGTTGTGAACTGCCAGTAACCGACGCCCTCATACCATGCGCCGTCCGGAGCATAAAGCAGAATGGCCTTTTTGATAAGTTCCATGCCGGATGAAAATATTTCGGCAGCAATTTCGGGTTCTTCATCAGCCAGCGCGACCGCCGTTTGTATAGCGCCCGAATTGCAAACTATATTCCAGTTATCCCCCACCTTGCTCTGTGCCCATTTATAAGAGCGCTTGCGAGACGATATGTTTCTGTAATCCTCAAGTGCATTTTTAAGTCCCATATCGCGCAGAGCGTTTTTCACATCGGCTCGTATATCGGCAAATCCTTCATAGTCGTAAAGCCAGTCATAGGCAAACGAAACAGCCTCCATCATTTCCGCAACATCAAGAAAATGATAGGGATTCCAATCGGAAAAATTTATAATTGCACGGAGTTCGCTTATGCACCTGTCGGCATATTTTGTCTCTCCGGTCATTCTGTAGCAAAAAGCAAGTCTTTCAAGCCTTAATCTTGCTTTTCTTGACACCTCCAAAAGTCTTACGCCTTTAAGGTTGTATTTTACCGGGGCTGTATCGGTTGTCACAAGCGTATCTGCTATTCTTTTAACCGCATTAAAACGCGCTCTCGCAGTGCTGTCGGTTAAAACCGTATTTTTCATCTCGTCTATCTTTTCCTGATTGGCATATAGCCTCGGATGGCCGTTTTGCGGAAAGCAGCTTGTAATTTTTTGAACCATTTCCGCTCCGCTTACATCTTCAAAAACTATTTCTCCGCACACACGCCTGTATACCGGAATATCTGTTTTAAAGTTAAAGAAATTTACACGGTTTCCCATTACTAAAAGTCCGCTTTTATCAAGCGTCAGTTTCTTTCCGTTTTTTTCCGCCAGAGACGCTGCATCGTAATACAAAGCGGAATTTATTGTTTTTGTTTCGGCTCCGTTTGCCGAAAAGCCGCATGCCGTCAATGCGCTTGCCGGAATAAATGCCTTACCGTCACTTAGTACAGGCGCTTGCGCAATTGCCGCTGCTTTTCCGTTTTTATAAATTTTTTTCTTTCCTATGTAAAGCGCCGCGGCATCTCCCATATATTCTCTCGCTTTGGCATTTGAAGAAATTGTTTCCGAATCGGGGTCGGGATCCGAATCCGCAAAGCTTACGCTTTTTCCCTGTTCTCTTAAAACATTGTCAGGTAAAGAACTTGCATAAACCGACAAATCATCAATATATATTTCCGTTGCGCGGGTTGAAAAATTTGCATTCGGCGATAGCATGTGAAGCCTTAAAAGTTTCATATCTCCGAAATCGCTGAAATTAAGCGGCGCATTTTCGACAAGAGGTGTTTTCTCGGCATACACAGATGCCGTATGGTTTGTTTGCGACAAAACAATACTTATTTTCTGAAAAGAACCTTTTTTAAAGCTATACGATATCCCCTCGGGATAATAT
>USAP01000122.1 GCA_900552775.1 uncultured Eubacteriales bacterium
TTAAGTTTGGGGGCTCTTATTCCGTTTTCAGATCATAAATCTCTTAAGATCGTTCATAAGTGCTTCGCAATCTGCTGAACCGTTGCAATGAACTTCGGTTGTGATAGGCTTTGTAAGATCTAAGCTGAATATTCCCATGATAGACTTTGCGTCAACAATATATCTGCCGGACTTCAAATCAATATCACAGCTGTATTTGCTTACAATATTTACAAAGTCTTTAACGTCTCCGATTGATGCCAGTGAAATTTCAAATGTTTTCATAGTTTAGACCACCTTTCTTTATTTACAGATTTATTATACACTGTTTTTTCCGCAAAGTCAATGAAAAGCAGAAAATTTTAATGCATTGTTTACATTATCCGGTTATTTTGCCACATCGGCAAGACTAAACCGTATAATTTTCGAAAGGTCGGAAAGCGACATCTCCACCTGGCAGCCTATTTTCCCGCCGCTGAATGTAACTGTCTCAAAATCCTCCGCCGTAACATGAAACGTTGTTTTAAAAAACTTTTTCATACCTATCGGCGAGCAGCCCCCGTGAACATAGCCTGTCAGCGGAAGAAGCTCCTTTGATTTTATCATATCCACAGATTTTTCCCCGACGGCTTTTGCGGCTTTTTTAAGGTCAAGCTCCATGTTTGACGGAATTACAAAGACATAATGCGTATTGCTTTTTCCCGCTGTTACAAGAGTTTTGAAAACCGTTTTCTCCTCTTTCCCGAGAAGTTGCGCAAGCTCCGTTCCGCTCACGGCTTCCGGAAGATCTAAAAAATAGCTCTTATATTTAATCTTTTTTCCGTCCAGAAGACGCATGACATTTGTTTTTTCTTCCATACTCACATAAACTCCTTTTTAAATTTCTTCCATTTGCCGCAGACAGGCAAAAGAAATGCCGCTCCCAAAAACGTAACAGCGCACCAAAGTATAATAACCGCGTTCCAGCCAAAGCGCTCCGAGACCGCGGCAAAGCCGTATGTTGAAGCCGCACAGCCTACATATGACGTTGCGTTTAAAATTCCGGTCATTGCAGACACCTTTCCGATTTTTGAAAAGTGCAGCGGCACCATGCTTATAAGCATGAGATTTATCCCTTGCATGCAGCCGGTAATCATCGCCGACAGAGCTATCGACACCGCAACGCTGCTTCGGTAAAAAAGCGCCATGAGCACACAAAGCGCAAACGCCGCGGCAAAAATCTCAACCGAAAACAAAACCTCTTCCTTAAAAAATCTTTTATGCAGAAAAGCAAAAAACCTGAGGCTTACAACCGTGAAAACAGGAACCGCAACTGTTGTCAGTATGGAAATTTCCGTGCCGAGATGAAAGTTTTCGTTTATAAAAGAAGGCATCCACGTCGTTATCCCCTCTTTCAGCATCCCCTGAAGCAATACGGCGGCGCTTACGGGAATCAGCCCTGAAGTGAACACCGCCGCCGAAAGAGGCATGTCAGACGTTTTTTGCGGAGCCCTCTCAATCCGACTCGGCTCTTCACGGATATTTTCTATCCCGGCCGCCCAGAGCAAACCCATCAGGGCAGCCGCGCCGGCGCCGATGAAAAACACCGAGCGCCATCCGAAAAGCATTATGCAGAGCGGCGACAGCATATACACGCATACCGTTCCGGCCGCACTTGCTATGCTCACATCGACAATCGCTTTTTTACACCTTTGCGGCGAAAGTCTTTCCGACATTATTTTGCAGAGCGGCGGCCAGAAAAAGGACTGCGCAAAGCCGTTTAAGCACCATACGACCGTCATTTTTTCCGCGCTGTCGCATACGGGCATGAGGACATTAAAGAGCGCCGTGGCGGAAATCCCCGCCAAAATCAGTGTTTTGCCGTTTATTTTATCTCCGAGTATTCCGCTGACAACCTGTCCCGCTCCGTACGAGACAAAGCTTGCTGTGGCAACCGCTCCGAGAGCGGATTTTGCAAATCCTTCCGAAACGACTATTTCCGCAATAACCGCCGCAAAGTTTGCTCTTGTCAGATAGCTTACAAAATATACAAGCCGGCAAATAGCGCAGAACCATCGCTCGCTTGCGCGTATTTTTTCTCTCACTTTTTCATCCCTCCGTGCAGCCTGTATCCGTTTTCCTCGTACAAAGCCGCAATCGCACCGTCTACCGCGCTGTCGGTTATGTATTCAAAGCTTTTTTCCGCATCGCAAATCTTAAAAAAAGCGTTTTTTTCTATTTTGCTGCTGTCCGCAAGAATAAAAACTCTGTCGGCATTTTCAACAAGGGCTTTTTGCATGGGGGCGATCTCCTCCACATAGTCCTGAATTCCGCATGCCAGAGATACCGCCGAAATGCATATAAAGGTCTTGGAAATATGGTATTTTTCTATTTCCTCCACGGTTCTCATTCCGAAAAAGCAATGCTCGGCACGAAGATACTTTCCGCCTGCCAGATAGATTTCAATACCGTCATCATCGTGCAGAATATTAAAAACATCGGCAGAATAAGTAAGAATCTTTAAATTTTTAAACCTGCCGCGGATTTCTCTCGCCAGAGCCGCAGCCGTGCTGCCCGAATCCACCGAAATGATATCCCCGTCGTTTATAAAAGACATCGCTTTTTTGCAAAGCTCGCTTTTTAAAGTGCTGTTCTCATCATTTCTCGCAGACAATGCGCGAAACTCCTTCATCCCGGGGCGTGCCACAGCGCCTCCGTGCACACGGCGAAGCTTTCCGGACTGCTCAAGCCGCTTTAAATCACGTCTGACCGTCTCATCAGAAACACCGTAAAGCTCTGTAAGCTCCGTAACCGTTACGGAACCTTTCTTGCTTACCAGCTCACATATTCTCTCATGTCTGTCATCAGTAAGCATTTTCTCACCCCAAAATCCAAACTTTATCAATATAATACCACATAAAACCACAAATGTCAATATGAAAGTGCAAAAAAAGAGGCTGTTTAAACAGCCTCCCCCGTGTGATTTTCGGGCATTTTTAAAATACCATGATTTTTTACTTGAATTTTTTTACTTTTCTGCCGTAATAAATATATGTTGCTATCATATATGCGGCTATACAAATATAAACAAATATAAATGCAACCTGAATATTTGTGGGATGCTTGCCGATTGCGTCCATACATTTCTGGAAAAGCACGGAAATGCGAAGCGCATCCATAACAAGCTTAAATTTGTCAAAATAGCGTATTACCGCTAAAAGAAACGCGCCGCCGGCAAAATACGGAATCCATCTTAAAAACTTTCTGTCCTTCTTCACAAAATACAAAACCACGCCGGCAATAAGCGCCGCATCGCAAAGCCATATGAGTATACTTACAAAAAGTCTTGTCCCGAGAATATAAGAGGAATTGAGCCAGCGATAAATATAAAGCAGCGCAATTGCGGACACAAGACCGATAGCGGTTGTGAGAACCACCATATTGTCAATGTGCTCTCTTTCTTCTTTTGTAAGCTTATTTGAATTATTGTGAACCTTCGTTTTTTCTTTCGCCATGTTGCCACCTCCTTTTAGTTACTGTATAACATATAATATACAGTTTTTTTCGCCAAAAGTCAAGTTTTTTACGCTATTTTTTTAATTTTTTGCGTTTTTGTTTCTCATAAGCGTTTTTATAATTTTTTCATGCTTGCCGTGCTGTATATTCGGGAAAGCCTTGAAAATACGTCTGTGAACCATATTGTGTCCCGCATAAAGTTCCTCGAGACGCTTTTTTGCATTTTCAGCAGCAGCTTTTGCATTTTCGTTTCTTTCCTTAAGCACGTTTGTTTTTTCGGAAAGCTCTGTTCCTATATTTTTGGAAACGCCGTTTAAAATTTCCTCCAGCTCTTCAATTGCACGCAGACGGCGCGGAAGCTTCATAAGGTTTATTATCGTTATCACAAAGTCCGCCGCAAGCACCGCGCCGAAAAACAGGGCGCCCGTAAGCGACAGCCAGCGAGGCAGTATCCCTATAAGTTTTAAAATAAACGGATGCACAAGTCTTATTATAAAAACACAAGCCAGACCCCACAGCACCGAAAACTTAAGGCACACATACCCTTTTATGTTAAACGGCATTTTTGAATAATCCCACCACTTTTGGTTAAAGAATTTTTCAAGCACAAAACCCGTTATAAACTCTATAAATGACGTAAGAAGCAGCGACAGTATAAAAAGCAGCGGCAAATTATCCCGAAACGGCATAAGACAAAGCGAAACAAAAAGCATTCCGAAGCCGTATATCGGACATATCGGGCCGTTGCAGAAGCCGCGGTTTACAAATTTGCCCGTATTGAGCGCCGCAAACACCACCTCCGAACACCAGCCGAGAAACGCATATATCAGAAATACCCATACAGACTGCAGCATAAAATCAAATCCTTTCGCAGATTATTTTTTCAAATTTGCCGCCGCGTTCTTCGTAAAGCTTCGGCAAAACAAGTTCAAGCGGAACGCCCTCTCTTACGGGCACTTTATTTTCGCAAGCCGTTTTAACGGACGTAAATACGAAATCCGCCGCGCGGCACGCACCGCGTATCACATCCCCGCCGGCAAGCACCGAACCCGTCAGAACGCTTGTAAAAAGGTCACCCGTTCCGGGGTAATGCGCATGGCTTAAATAGGGATTTGTAATTTTGTATGCTTCTTTTAAAGCTTTATCGTACACCACAACGGAAACTCTGTTTTCCCCGCACGGCACGCTTGTCACAAGAACATACCGCGGACCGTATCCGGAAAGCTTTGCGGCACACTCCAATGCCTCTCTCTCATTTTGAGGAGGGCACGCACAATCGGTTAAAAGCGCAGCCTCCGTACCGTTCGGAGTAATAATATCCGCTCTTTTTATAAGCGACTTCATAGCGTCTATTATATCTGTTCCAAAACACTCGTACACCTTTCCGTCATCGGCAAAAACAGGGTCCACCACCTTAAGCGGCGCCGCGGTTTTCATAATAAAATCCGCTGCAATGTCCGCCTGGCGCGCATTGCCGAGAAACCCCGTATACACCGCATCAAAAAAAAGTTTCTCTCTTTCCCAGTGAGCCAGATATGAAGGCAGCGTATCCGAAAGATCCGTCAGTGTGTAATTATCGTAAAAGCCGGTTATTGTGGAAAGCACCGCCGTCGGCACAGGGCAGGTCTGGTGCCCGAGAGCAGACATCACGGGAATTACCACCGTGAGCGAGCTTCTTCCGAACCCGGCAATATCATGCATTGCCGCAACTTTTTTTGGTATAGCCATACTTTTTCTCCTTTTTTTCACAGCTTTCGCATAAAAAAATCCCCATAAAATTTAACAGACCGCCGGTGGAGCGGTCTGCAAAAAGGAGGGAAAATGAAAAAAGTTTTGTGTATCGGTTATGGTACATTAATATAATAACACAATAGTCAAATTTATGCAATGTAAAAAGTGAATAAAATTATTTT
>USAP01000123.1 GCA_900552775.1 uncultured Eubacteriales bacterium
GCTGGCTTTCCCGTCGTTTAAATATACAATTGCATCTTCAAATCCCTTTGCGCGGATAAGCGTTTCGATGCTGCTTTCGGAATCTGTTTGCTTAGCAACGTTTATCACTTCTTCTTCAGCCTTTTGTTTAGATGTTTCTTCTGTATTTTCATCATCTATCACTGTAGCCAGTGTTTCGCGGACCTCAGCGCGGCTTATTTCGCGTTCAAGACGTGCCGATTCAAAAAAATCCTTATTTTCTTCTTCGTCCACAAGGTGTATTTCTCCCACATTATCTATCTTTGCCGTATCACCGCTTTTTTTGTATGCAAAATTCAGGTATCCCGCAACACACATCAGTACCGCAAGACAAATTGCAACAACCTGCTTTCTTTTAATCACGTACATATTAACCTCCATTTCAAGCAACGTTTATGCATTATTTCAACTATCTTGAAAAAACCGCTATATTGTTAGCCGAAACTCCCGTAAGTGCACGTACGGCTCTGCTTATTTCAGCTTTAACATCGTCTCTTCCTCCTCCCTCAGCCACAACAGCGACCCCCAAAATTTTCGGCATTTCTTCTCTTGTTATAAACGGTTTTTGTTCGCTTCCGCTTCCAAGCAGAACATTTTTTTCTTCTTCATATATTTCATTTGCGGAATTTCTTGTGTTTTTATCCTTTGCAACACGTTTTTCGGACGTGCTTTTATATGTAATCATTACTTTGACTTTTCCGACGCCCGAAATTTCCGAAATAATATCGGAAAGTCTTTCTTCAAGCCGTTCGTTTACAACCGTTTCCCGAGATGGCTCGGCTTCTTTCTGCGGCAAAAAACTCGGCAGGCTTAAAAGAATCACCCCTATAATTAATATTACATAAACAAGTTTTTTATTCTTTTCTTTTTTTAAAAATTCATTTATTCTCAGCGATTTTAATATCATCTTTTTCAACTCCGAGTTCGCTTATAATATAATTTACCGCGTCCGCGGAAGTCCCGAAAGGAAGCGCAATTCTTTCGATAACCCCGTTCTCACCTACGGAAACTTCCGCTAAAACTCCGCATTTTTCAAAAATATTGCTTTCTATTCTTTTTTTATATTCGTCAAACACATCTTTTTGAAACGTGTCTTCAAAATTAACTTTTTCCGAAACTTCCGGCAATTTAAAATTCGTTTTACCGAAAAACGGCCGTATAAGAGAAATGCACAATATAAGCGATACACACACAGAAGCGTATTTTTTCATGTTTCCGTCCGGAAGCAGAAGTTCTCCGGCTTTAGCCGCAACAAACATTGCCGCTGCCGAAAGTATGTAATTGCGTATCATCTTATCACCCCCGAACCGCTCAGCAGGATAATCAAAGACAAAAGCGCGGACACACCGGCGGCTGTTGCAAACCCTATAAGCGTTCCCAAAACATCGCCCATATCCGACAGAAGTCCCGCTGTTTTTTTATCGCACACAGACTCCATTATTGCAGCCGCAATTTTATAAACGAGAATTGCGGTGCCGATTTTTACAACGGGAAATATATAAATTAAAAAAAGAAATAAAATCCCCGCCGCTCCGACCGCTCCACGCAGAAGTTCCGCTCCTGCCGCAACTGCCTCAACACTGTCCGAAAGAATTCCTCCGAGAACCGGCACAAGGCCGCTTACCGCAAATTTCATTCCGCGAAGTGCCGCATTTCCCGCAGCTGCCCCCGAAAGTCCGCAGGCGCCGATAACAGCCGTGAAAACCGTTGCCGCTCCCGAAACCGCAAACAAAGCCGCTTTTGATATGGTTTTTCCGAGAGATAAAAGTATTTCTCTGTCAGTTATTCTGCCTGCCGTACTCAGTACAAACGAAAAAAACACACCCGGTATTCCCAAAAGTTTAATGATATTTGAAAGAAGCGACGAAAGTAAGAGCGCTGTGGGTGCTGCGGCCGAAAATCCCGAAAAGCCTCCGGATGATATTATTGCCGTTCCGAGGCACGGTATCAGAGCATTCTGATACGTTACAATTTTTTCAGAAAGTTCTGTGCCCACTTCGCTCACTCCGGAAAATCCCGAAAGAAGCAGCCCTGCCGTTATCATATACGACACATATTCCGCAGCTTCCGAAACACTGCTTCGGTTTACCGCACACATACCCGAAAACACTGCAAGTATTATTCCCGTTAAAACGGCTCCCAAAACGGCTTTAATATTCTTTACCGTCTCCTCCGCCGCGGTTTTCAAGACTTTATCAAATATATCTTCACCGCTTATAATGCTTTTCCCCTCAGAAAAACAATCTACGGCATCGGAAAAATTAAATTCCGTATCTGCCGCACCGTTTACGTCTTCAAGACTCTGCGCTTTAGCGTTTCCCGTACCCAAAATTACAATAAAAATCAAAATCAGAATTTTTTTCACGGCAGAACACTCTCCAATGCTCTGAAAAAAGCCGCGGCAATCGGCATGGCAAAAGCCAGAATAATTATTTTCCCCGCCATTTCAAGTTTAAGAGCCATAGCGCGCTCACCCGCATCACGGCAAAGTTCGGCAATATACTGGGTTACAAAAGCCGTACCGATAATTTTTATAACGGCAGAAATATATTTTTCTTCAAGTCCGACACGCACCGTAAATTCTGATACCTGTGAAAAAATCAGCGCAAGCTGCGGCAAAACCGCCGCAATAATAAGTGTTCCGGCTGTCAATGGCAGAAAAAGCGCGTATTCGGGCTTGTACTCTTTTATTAAAAGATTTAAAAAACATACGGCAATCGCTGCCGATGCAAATTTAAATATACTCATTTTCTACAGCCCGAAAACAGATTTTATCATCTCAAACAGACCGCTTACCTCCTTTACAATAACACTCAGCACAACAAGGAGTCCCGCAAGCGTTGTAAGCATAGCCTGCTCGTCTCTGCCGGACTTTATAAGAAGCTGATTCAGCACCGCAACTATAATGCCTATTGCGGCTATTCTGAATATCAAGTCAACATTCAACTTCAAAAACTCCTCTCACATTAAAAAAACCATCAGCACAAGAGCACATGCACCACAAAGTGCCGGATACAGCTTTTTAAGCCTGTCCCTTTCAATCTCCGCTTTTTTCACCGCTTTGGCAAGTCTGAGACGGCAAAGCTCGGCATTTTTTATCTGTCCCTCTTTATTCTGCGCACGAAGACCTTCGGCAAAGCTTTGCAAAATCACCTTGCCTTCGCCGCACAGTCGTCTTTCCTCAACGGCTTCCCGAAGGCTGTCCGCCGCATTTCTTTCTAAAATTTTTGAAGCACACAAAGAGAAAATTCCGCTTTTGTCGCACACTCCTGCTTTTTTAAATGCTTCAGGCAGTGCCGAAAGGCTGTATTCTATCTCGCTTTCAAAAAGAATAACAGCCTCTTCAAGGCTCATGAGAATATTAACGTTTTCCGAAAGCGCAAAAGACTTAAAAAGTCCCGCCATAAAACCACCGAATATCAAAAGAATACTTCCCGCCGCTTTCATATTAATATATTTTTTCCACGGTTCCGGGACCTTCTTTTCGGCTTAATATTATCTTGCGCTCAAAGACCTCCGCTTCCGTAAGCTCGTTTATAAGACCCCGCCTTTTAACATCCTCGAGATCGTATCCGTGAATGCTGCATATTATCTTTACGCCGGAATTTATAATAGCAAAAATAGCTTCTTCGTCTTCACGCGTCCCTATTTCATCCGTTATAATCACATCGGGACTCATTCCTCGCAGCATCATCAGCATTCCGTCAGCTTTCGGACACCCTGTGTACACCTGTGTAAGAAACCCTATATCATACTGAGCTTTGCCGCCCTGCATAGCCGCAATTTCGCCGCGTTCGTCCACTATACCCACTCGCATGCGCATATCTCCCCCGAGCTGCCTTGCAATATCGCGCAGCACTGTTGTTTTTCCGCATGCCGGCGGAGATATAACGAGTGTGTTTAAAAGCTTGTCTTCCCCTTTTATATACGGCATAATAAAATCAGCCGCGCCTTTTACTTCCCCCGCTATTCTGAAATTTAATCCTGATATTTCCGTCAGCGAAATGATTTTTCCGTTCTCAACATTTACTTTTCCGCACACTCCGACTCTGTGACCCCCGGGCAGCGTCAGAAAACCGTTTCTCAGTTCACTCTGAGCCGCATAGACAGAGCTTTGGCACATTCTTTCCAGAGTGTTTAAAAGAACTCCGCTGCTTATATGTATTGCATTTTTCGGAGAATCGGAAAACGTACCGTCAGCATTCAAAAACCGTACGCAGTCGCTTGTAACAGACACGGCATCTTCGTTTTTCAGTCTTATTTCACATATTTTCCGAAGCTCATTTTTATCCGCTTTTTTCAGCGCATCGGAAACGGCCGTCGGAATATACTCGTAATACTCATGTCCTTTGCGCGCCGTATAAGTCGTAATATACATCTTCATCACCCTTTAAAATGTTTATTGCATATTTTACCGCTTTAGAACAAAATATTGCCAAACGAAAATTTTTATGATAAAATATTAAAAAAATCAGCGGAGGAACAGAATTTAATGAAAGCCTTGGGAATAGTATCGGAATACAATCCGTTTCACAACGGGCACAGATTTCAGATAAAAAATGCAAAAGAACAAAGCGAAGCGGATGTTGCGATTGCCGTAATGAGCGGAAATTATGTTCAGCGCGGCGATGTTGCGGTGTACTCCAAGCATGAACGCGCACGTCTTGCCGTTTTGGGCGGCGCCGATATAGTTTTTGAACTGCCTGCCGTATTTTCGCTGCGTTCGGCACTTCATTTTGCGGAAGCCTCTGTTTTTTTACTGTCAGCCGCCGGCTGCGATTTCATTGCCTTCGGAGCAGAATCTGACAACATAAATACTTTAACATCTGCCGCCGATCTGTTTATATCCGAGCCTGAGCCGTTTAAAAATGTTCTTCGCGAAAATTTAAATTCCGGCATGTCATTTGCTGCCGCCAGGGCATCCGCCGCCGCAAAAATAAATCCGCAGCTTGCCGCAATAACCGACTCTCCGAATAACATTTTGGCAATATCTTATATTATGGCGCTTAAAAAACTCAAATATAATGCATCTCCGATTATCACACTCCGCCGCGGCGCGGCTCACGATGATGACAAAGCTCACGGAGATTTTGCGTCCGCCTCTTTTATACGCCGCAAGCTTATCCTGGGGGAAAACGCGTCGAATTTTATGCCGAACGTTTCAAAAGAACGCCCTGTTTCTCTTGCGGACTTTGAGGGTATTATTATTTACGCACTGTGTACTTCAAGCCGTGAATTTATATCGTCCATCGCAGATTCATCGGACGGGCTTTCGGCACGGCTTTTTTCATCGCGCGCGCAAACACTTCCCGAGCTCTTAAACGAGGT
>USAP01000124.1 GCA_900552775.1 uncultured Eubacteriales bacterium
GATATCACTTATAGCTTTAAGTGATGTAAACGAGTCGCACGCGATTGCAGTAAGAGTTAAATTTTCTGCATCGGGCACAGTGGTGGATACCGAATAAGTATCACTTCCCGGGAGAATGCTTACGGTTTTCGGAACTACTTTTATTATACGGTTTCCGTCTGATACTGTCATAATAAGCAAAACAGGAACCGGAGCTTCTGTGTCATTTGTAAACTGAAAATCGCAGCTTAAATCATTTCCCGGAACAAGTTGTTTCTTCGAAACCACTTTGTTGCCGAGGCTTTTAAAAGATGCTCCTGTAAATGCACATCCGCTGCTTTCTGTTTTAAGAAAAGCCTTTGCATTTAAAGAAACACTTCTGCCGTCCCAAAACTGTATCTTATCAGAAAGAACTGCTTCGATTTCTGCTCCGTAGGGAAGCTGCTCAGAAAGAGGAAGGGAAATCACATTGCTTTCCGCATCGTACTGCGGAGTTGTATTAACGGGGCTTCCGTTTACAAGCAGTGTAACATTTTCCGCTGTGATGCTCTCCGGTTTTAATTTTTCGTTCATCAAAAGCTTAATAGCCGAGCTGTTTACGGGAACTAAATCTGTTTTGTCTCCGATTTCTGTAGCTGCACTTATGCTCTTAATACCACTATAACTGTAATAACTGTAAATATCAATATTGTCAATAGTGTAGCTTGCATCTGATGCTGCCGTAGCATCTTGAGCAGTCAGACGAAGTCTTGCAACATACATATTTCCATCCAGCGGTACAGTATTATCAACTGTTGTTACATAGTCATCATCTATGTAAAGAGCTGTTTTACGGGTTTTGAAATCCATAATAAGTTTTATGTGCATCCATTCTCCGGCTTTATAGGAAAAATTCGTTCCTTGAACCTTGCCGCTGTTGTTTAAAAACATTTTCTGTTCGGGGAAGAAGTAGCTCCCGTTTTCAGATGTTTTGAATTCGTCTGCAAAGATTATATTATTTGCGGACATTTTGAGGTCAAATTCTGTGCACACAATATATGAAGGATATTTGTTGTTTGTTGTGTTTGTAACAAACTGAATATATGGTCCGCCCCAAACGTTTGTTGCAGTCCCGTTAAGAAAAAGTTCTACTGCACTGTCTTCCGTGCCGTCCTTGCCTTGTGCCATAAGTGCATATGATGATTTATCACCCGAAGCAGTGTGGGCGATATTTACGCCGGCGGGATATTCGGTTATTTTTTTGTCTTCACCATATTTGAAGCCTTCGTTAAAATTATTGGAATAACCTGTAATTTTCAGGTCATATGTAAACGTAAACGTACTTTTTGCACTCACAAGCGAACCGTCAGACAACACAGCATAGATTGTTATGTTATGTTCGCCTGCATAAAGGTCAAGTGCGGAGGCGGAGAATGAAATTTCTCCGCTTTCGCTTTTCTTTTCAATTATCTTTCCGTCAAATTCTAATATAACTTCCGTCACGGATGAATCTGCAGAAACTAAAATTTCTTCAAGGGATGAAACCTTGCTTCCGTCTTTGGGAGAAACAATGACAACTTCTCCCTCGGCAAACACTACGGGGGCAAGTGTCATAATAAATATTGAGATAAGTAGCAAAGATATTATTTTTTTCACTTTTAGACCCTCCTTATTCCTTTACTATTGCCGCAAGCTCTGTTACGGAGTTCCAATCATTTGAAGTACATGTGGCACCTAAGTATCTTATGAATCTTACTTTTCTTGTATCAAACATAAATGAATCATACTCTGTGGTTTTACCCGAGGAGCGACCGTCAAATATTATGTAATAATTAATGCCGTCTTCGGAAACTGCGAACTTGAATATATTCTGTCTTGTGTTACCTTCGTAAACCCCAAGGGCAATACCTGAAATGTCGTAAACCTTTCCAAGGTCAACCTCTGCCCATTCATCATAGCCCTGAACAGCCCATCTTGTTGAGAAATCATTGTCAATAAGGTTTTTCTCATTGTTTGCCGCTTGGGGAACAGCGCTTACTGCAGAAGTTTGCGGAGTAAGTACCTTATATCCTTCGGGAATTCCAAGCTGAGGCATAAGTCCCGGGATAAGGTCGTCAATCATTCTTGCAGCAACATTTGTGTATATCGTATAAGTAATTGTTCTTCCATCATTCGCTGTGATTACAACTTTTGAAGGAGTAGCGAAATCATTTGACTGAATAACCTCGCATTTTCCTATTGTAGCTGTTGCTGTTATTTTCGGAACAGGTGAACCATAAGGAACATCAATGGTATATTCAACGCGGTCCGGGTCGAAATTTTCTATTTCCACACCGTCTGCTAAAATTGTTTTAGCACGGACTTTTTCAGGAATTTCACCGTCCGGTATTTCCCATTCTGAAATAGGAACATATTTCGGAGCATCAAATGTTTCATAAGGGAGGATGGGGCTGAGTTTTACCGTTATGTAAAGCTTTCCGGATGCTTTGAGACAAAGTGCAAGTCTCTTACCCGGTGCACTGTATTCACCCTTAAGCTGGTCGGGAAGCTGAGGCGAAAGAGGAAGCGGTTTTTCTTCCTGAACTTCAAAGTGCCAGTCGGAAGCATTTGTGTCAACCTCTATTTTAAGCTTCTTGCCGTTTTTCTCCAAAATCATACTCTTTCCGTCTTCGGAAACGGTTGGGTTTGTAGTGGTATGCATAAACCATGTAATATCACTGTTGTCTTCTTTCAGGGAAATTTCATCCTGAATAATAACAGTCTGTCTGTCATCGCCGAAGTAGAAGCCTCTCTCGTAAGAGTTTACATCAAGCTTATATGGGTCTTTAAGGTCAAGAACCATTATAGCACCTCTCGGTTTTGAAACTTCTTTTATAAGAGAAGCAGCTGTGTTGTTTTGCTGTCCTCCCCAGTAACCAATGGAGGCATCATCAGGCTTCTGATTTATAATAATAACATTTTGTCCTTCAGGACGGCATTTGTAAACATAGTAGTGTTGTGTCCAGTAGTTTACTGATGTCATAAGGTAGTCATCAAGACCAAGCTCGCAAGCCCATCTTACACCCTGGGTATCAAAGATAAATGTGCCAAGGTCAAGATTATCGTGGTTTGTACCATTAAGACCTGCTTTAATGCCTACATAAGCACCGTCTTTTATTGTATGGGATGATTTCATAGTACCCGCATCACAGCTGTAGAAGTATTTGTCCAGCGGCAAGTCTAATTCCTCAAGGTTTTCTGTGGGACGATACCATAAAAGCGAACATCCATCTTCCGGAGCAGAAACATTTGTTCTTACAGCATCCCACGCTGCCATCAATGAATCATTGTCGTACAAAAGCGCGATGAGGTATCCCCATGAGCCGTTAAGGTTAATTTCCTGGGAATCGCCAAAGTTAAAGCTTGTACCCATAGGACCCTGAAGACCCATACACGCTGTTAAAATATCGCTCACGCCCTTTGCATCAAGAAGATCATATGTTGTTCCGCAGGCATATTTGAGTGGTGCAAGTGCGCCGCCGAAAAGATAAATCATAGCATAGTCTGTGTAGGCAGGACCTTCACTCCATGCACCGTCGGGATATGTGAGCATCAGCGGCCATTCAAGGGACTGAACGGCATTTGTAAGTACAGTCTTGCAAGCTTCAAGCTGTTTTTCGTCTGCATCGTCCATTATACTAATTGCAGTTGCAATTGCTGCACCGTTACATACACAGCCCCAGTTACCTGTTGCAGTTACCCAGTCAACACGAACTGCCTGACCGTAGTATGAATTTATATAGTGACGAAGACCTTTTTCATAAAGAACTTTTCTTGTATATGCTTTTTGCTCTTCTGTCAGATAATCATAGATAAAATCATATCCGAGGGCGATGCCGTACATAGTTTCCGATGTGTCAAGCATTGCATAAGTATTACCGTTCCAGTGCGGCCAAGACAAAACATTTTCCATTTCTTCCCAGCACCTTTTCGCATATACATCATCGCCTGTCATCTGATAAGCTATGCCGAGAATACGTGTTCTTTGATAAACTGATCTGGCACTATCAAGAAAGCTGCCGGCTTCAAAAACCTGATTTACCGGCGGTCTTTCAACTTGTCTGTTTGCAAGCTTTATTGCAGCTTCAAAACTTTTGCGGCATCTTCGGTCGGTATTTACATAGTTTTTAACCTTTTCAAGCTCCGCCTTATTTGTTATAAGTCTCGGGTGAGCTTTATTGGGTGAATGTTTTAAAAGATCATTATAAATCTGCTCGCCGCTTGGACGATCAAACTGCATATATCTGTAAATAGTGTCAATAGGTTCATCTGTTTTAAATGTGAGATTTGAGTTTGAAAGCGCTATGGGCTTTGTATCTATTATATAGTAGTTTCTGTCGTCCAGGTATGTGTACAGTGACAAGACATTTTTACAAAACGATTCAAGAGGAAGGAAAAGTGTTCCGTCTTTTTCTGTCGGGGCACTGTCAAGTGTTTTTTCCATACCATTTATGCTTTTACTTCCGACAGTAAGAGCATTTCTGCCGTTTACCGAAATATTTTCGCCGACTTTCATAATTTCGCATCCAAATGCTTTTGAAATAAGAAAATCAGGTACCATAAATACTCCATTTTCGTCTTTGTAGGGTACAATATCAGAGAAATCTTTATAATATTTTTTGTCACCGTCTATAAAGAGGGTGTCATTGTCAACCATAAAGATTTTTGCATCGCCGATAAGTTTTTTTGCCTTCTCTTCGCTTTCTGCAAGGGGAATACCCCCTGCTACCGATTTTATTTCCTCGTCGGTAAATTCTTTTAGTTTGCTGCCGGAGTAAAGAGATATATTATCCATATAGTATTCTACATCGCCTGTACCCTCAGCCGAACTTGTACGAATTGTCAGCGGCTTTGTAACGCCATGATGAATTGGACGGGTCACACACTCTTCTCCGTTTACATAAGCTGTGTATGTAACCTGAACATTATCAAAAGCAATGGCAATATGATGCCATTTGTTCGTTGACAAATTACTGGCATAGACACCATTTAAATAAAAGGATGTGCCGTTTGCAATGGCAATTGCTCCATGCAGATCGCCCGAGTGGTCTATAATCTCTAACATACTTACTCCGCCGTCAGTTTTTATCGGATAAATATCAAATTCGATTATATATTTATCAAGTTCATATGCCGTCTGAGAAACAACAAAGCTCGCCATAGCCATGGTCTGGGGGTTGGTATCGCTTATGTGAAGCACATTGTTTCCTTCAACATTTATAACTTCAACCTTATTGCCGTCGGGAGTAAATGTTACGTCATCGTAACTGTCAAAGTTTTTGTAGGCGTATAAAATTCCGCTTTCGGGCATTGATGTTGTTTCGGTAAATTCCAAAACCTCTGAGGAT
>USAP01000125.1 GCA_900552775.1 uncultured Eubacteriales bacterium
GCCGAATCGGTAAGGTATTTTATTACGCAGCTTTCAAGTTTTCCTCCTGCCGTCAAATAAGAATATGCGTCATTTTTGCTTAAGTATTCTCCGTCAACAAAAAGTTTGTCGGCAGATTCAAAAACCTTTATTTTGTTATCTGCCGTAAGGACTTTGTACTCGCATACACCGCTGATTCCTTTTTTCAGCTTAGCATTTATAAGATATCCGAGACCCAAGTCGGCTGATGATATATCTCTGTTCACGGTTGCAATCTTATTAAGAGTTGTTAAGCCGAAAACCGCCGTATCTCCTATTTTAAGTTCTTCGTTTTCTGCAAAAGCATGTGTAGTGCGGTATCTGACACCGCCTATCGTAACATACATATTCCGTCCGCTTTTTTCAATCGCTTCTACACTTCCGCGTGCCTCTCTGTTTGAGAAAACGGCTTTAATAATTTCTCCGTCCTCACTTCTTCTCACGGAAACCACGTCGTATCTTACAAGCTCGCTTATAAACATAACGTTGCCGTATTCGTCCGTAAAGCTTACGTTTCCCTCACCGTTATCCTTAAGGCATACGGATTTTTGGCTTTCGTAAATGTCATATATGGTTTTGCTTGAAGCGTCCGCTATCTTTACGGCAAAATCCTCCGTTATATCCATAAATATAACATCGGCTTTTCCGTCGGAATTATTATCCGTCAGGCTTATCTCGCCCTGCCTATTTTCAAAAAGAGCGGAATTTACTTTTGAAACCTTAACATCGTTAAAAAGGATCACAGCGTCCGACGCAATTTTTTCCGTAACCTCTTTTCCGTTTTCGTCATATTTGAGTTCTGTTACGGAAAAAGCGTAAACATCCTCCGCGTCAATTTTTACGCTTGTGTTCCCGACAGAACAAATTGCCAAAACCTCTACGGAATCCGCATCGTAATAAAAAAGTGTATTCATTCCCACAAAATCCGAAATATCTTCTATATCTGTGTTGTATTTTATTCCGTTTATCAAAACCGTTCCTTCATCATACGCAACATTGTCATACAAAGATTTGTTTTTAACACCGTTTACAATTCCTTCGCCGCTTTCGATATCGTGTGAAAGCTTTAATATCGTTTCGCCTTCTTTTATCTCATACTCTATTGTTTTTCCGATGGTTTTCGGAACCATTACATCTGCTCCTATAGAATTAAAAAGCATTGTCTGCATGTCGCGGAACACAAGATTTGCATTCCCGAACATATTTATTCCGCGAAGAACCTTCTGCTCATCGGCAAGTACAATATATCCGCTCGGATAGCCGCCTTTGTATTCGGCATAATCACCGTAGCCAAGCATACACATAACCATTTTGCAAGCTTCGTTATATGTTATATAATCGTCAGGTCTCGCCGCTCCGCCGTAAATAAGTCCGCGTTTCTGTGCATTGGCCATAATGCCGTATTTGTCATGAAAACCGTTTATGTCCGAAAACTCAACATCCTTTTCCTCACAAACTGTTGATGCATTCATTATTTTAAGAAGAGCCTCGGTAAAATCCGCTCTTTTCACAGGTTCTGCCGCGTCCGTATATTCACCGACAGAAAAACCAAGCTGTGTCAAAACGCGCTTTTTACCTTCAAAATCCGTGTTTTTGGAAGCAGCAAGTCCCGTAACGGCACTCATATTCAAAACAGCCGCACAAAAAACCACAGACAGTATTTTTTTAATCATTTTCCGTCACCTCCGATTTTTAATGCTTCGTAAATCATTTTTGCCGCTTCGGCACGGGTTGCAAATTTCACAGGTTCAAAATTACCGTTTCCCGTTCCGCTTACAACTTTTGCCGAATACAAAGCCGAAACAGCTTCTTTTGCATAATCCGATATTTTTTCAAAATCCGAAAAATCCGCTGTTTTCTCAGACGCTTTAAGCTGTGCGGCTCTGAAAATTATCACCGCCATATCCTGTCTTGTGACATTGTCTCCTATACCGAAAATCTTTGCATTCCTTCCCAAAACAATTCCGTTTTTAAAAGCGGAAGAAACATAACCGTAATACCATGCTTTTTTATTTACATCATCAAAACTGCTTTCGGCTTTCTCATCATAATCCGAAAAAGCAAGCAAAGCAAGCTTTGTAAACTCTTCACGCGTTATTTTATCGCCGGGTGCAAATGTTTTGCCGCTGCGTCCCTTTATAATGTCTTTTTCACATAAAGCATATATGGCTTCACGCGCCCAGTCAAACCCGTCAAGATCGGTAAATTCAGTATTAGTTTTCGATATATCGTTTCCGTTTTTACCCGCAAGCTCTATTTTTGTTGTATTCCCTCCGCCGCTGCCCGAAGATGATGAATTTCCGGAGGAAGTGCCGCTTTCCGCTTTCTTTTGTTTTTTCACAAGAGCGGAAAATTCATCGTAAAAATCCGAAACAGTTTCAAACATTTTTCCGGAAAGGCTTGAATTTACCGGGACTTTGTTTTTCAGCTTTTCATAATCTGCCAGATCGAATTTTAAAAATACATTATTATCTTTTATGATCGCTGTAATATTCGTCTGATTTTTTGTTCCTTCAACAGCTCTTAAAACCGTTCTTTCGTTAAATAATTTCTGCAGCTCTTCATCTTTTAATTTTTTTGCTATATCGGCATACACATTTTCTTTAACTTTTTCGTTTTGTTCAGCAAATGTTTTATACGCCTCAAAATTTTTACAGCCTATTTGATCCGCGTATTTTTCAAATAACTCTTTTATATCCGAGCCGTCTTTTGCAAATTCAAGTTTCGTATATGCGCATGCTTTCAAAAATACGGTATTAAACTCTTCAATGGATTTAAACTTTTCATCTTCAAGTTTTGCACGGCTTGAAACCACATATTCTGTCAGAAACTTATATTCGTCATCATTCATTAAATTAATCTCAGAAATATCTCCCGCAAAAACGTCTTTGTATTCTTCAGCCGCTGTCTTTATATTAAGTTCGGCAGCGTTAACACATTCAAGGGCACTTTTTATTCTCTTGGGAGAAACGTATGAAAAACAATCTGCCTTAAATGTGCTTTTTCCGTCTTTCACAATAAGCATTCCGTACTTTCCGCCTGTTTCGCCGGGGTAAAACGCAAAAACATCTTTTTCTGCTTTGTCAAACTGTTTGATAAAAACAATATTTTCCGCAAGAGACGCGCCGTCTTTTATATCCTCGGCTGTTTTTCCGGGTTTCAGTATCAAAGCCGTAGTAGTGCCGCCAGTAATACCTGCACCGCTCACCGTAACGATACCTGTATCCATATCTTCGTGAAAACTTTCCGTTCTCTTTTCCGTATCCTTCAAAGGTTCTGTTCCGAAAAAAGCTCGGTTTTTCATCGGGTTCATTTCCGGTATACTGTCCCAAATATAAGACTCACAATAATTACCCTCGGATATCGGAGCTGAAACAGAATATTCCGTCATGCTCCCGTCAAGTACATTTTCCTCTGCCGTCAAAAACAGAAGTTCGTTTGTTTCGCCGTCAAAAACAGCAAGTGCAATTGTAAATTTTTTCTCGCTGCCGTCATAAACCGCGCCGCTTACGGATGCTTTAACTTTTGAATCTTCGGACGAAATCGAAATATCGCTGAGGTCATATCTGTTTTTTACAATAACGTTAAACTTTCCGTCATATGTATTTCCCAAAACATCGCGAACACCGCTGACATTTACCGCATATGTTTTTCCGTATTCAAAATCAGACAGTGAAAGCGCGACTTGTTTCTCATCCGTCAAAACGGCGTTAATTTCTTTTCCGTCGGACTTATAAGTTCCGCACTCTGCTATTGGGTTCGAGAACGAAACGCAAACTTCACCCGGAACTATTGCAAAAATCTCCGGATCCGGTGTTAACCCGGAGATATAAAGTCCTTCGTTTTGGTTTATGGCAAAGGTTTTTACAATTGTTTCTCCTTCGCCGCTGCCTTCGGTATAAATTCCGGCATTTTTCATCGGAATACACGATGCCGGCAGCGAAGCTTCCGCAAGCACCGTTTCCCCGTTTAAAACGGAAACGGTTTTTTTCACAGTGTCAGTCTCCGCCTTCAGAGCAAGAATTTCGCCGTCTTTATAGCTGCCCTTTTCCTCTCCCAAAATATAAATTTTTTCGTCTTTAAGTTCAATTGTTTTTTCACCGTTTAATGCAAAGAAGCTTTCGCTGCCTTTGGGCAAGACAGAAAAATCAAACCTGTATTTTCCGTAAAAATCATGCGGATATAAATATGTAAATCCGCTTTTCTGCGGCAAATCGCCTGGGAGAACAATTCCGTTTTCGTTAATATCTGCCGCTCCGTCAACCTTCAGTTCTTCGGGCATTGAATCCAAGCCCTCAAAACCGTAATTTGCACAAGCGTCGGGGTAATGAGGAGCAGTTACATTCACAGCCATATCATCATAAATAGTATGCGATGTGTCTTTTCTTCCCGAATAACCGAAAAGCAGTATGTTTATATCACGCAGATTCGCCGCTCTCTGAAGATAATATCCGCTGTCCGAAAACTCTCCATCCACGGAAGATATGCTCCATGTATAATAAGCCGTCTCAATATTGTACTTTATCTCTATATCATACCATATGCCCGTTCTTGTTTTAAAGTCCTGAACTCTTTTTTCAAACATTTGCAAAGATCCGTTTGGCTCAAAATATCCCGCCATATACGCTGACGAAGATGCGCTTGAACGAAGAAGAATGGTTCTTCCGCTGTTAAAATCCTCAAGCTGCATCGAAAGATTTATCTTTATTGAATCCGTAACAGGTTTTTTAAAGTTATATCTCAGCGAAAGATAAGCTTGAGTTTTGTTTATAAGTTCAAGGCTTATTCCTCTGTCCGTCTTAGCCGCACGCGCACCGTCGGTTCCGCTTTTTCCGTAATTAAAAGTGAAACTGCCCAAAGTATTGCCGGCAGGTAAAACCGCAAGTGTATCGTCATCGCCTTTAAAGTCTTCAAACCTCATTGCGGGCTGAGTGTCGGCAAAAGCGCCCAGAGGTGATGCGAGCATAAACCCCGCACATACAAGAGAAATGATTTTTTTCATGATTGCCTCCTTACTTTTCGATATGCGTTACTACTTTTATTTTTCCGCTTTTCAAGACTTCGGTTTTTTCAAAACCACCTTCCTTTTCACTATAAAAATCAATAAAAGATGTTGTTCCCTTCATCTTATTAAATTCCTCCTCACTAACTTCTTTCAGAGATATATTATTAAGAAGCAT
>USAP01000126.1 GCA_900552775.1 uncultured Eubacteriales bacterium
GCCGAAACAGTCCCACTCGTTCTTTCTGGCCAACTGGTTCGGCAGCGATATCGCTATCGACCTGGGAACGGCCAATAGCAATTGAAACGGGTCCCGAAACTGCCGTAACTCTTAAAGGTTTTTTAGACACTCTCGGTTCAACAGGTGTTGCCGTAAACCTTGATCCTGCAAACTTTGTTATGGTTACGGGTGACGATCCGACAAAGGCTGTGTACACTCTTTCCGACTATATAGTTCACACACATGCCAAAGACGGAATTAAGCTTCTTGATGTTGATCCGAGAATTATTTACGGAGATATTGAAAGCGAAATTCAAAGTGCAAAGGCATTTGAAGAAGTGCCTTTGGGAACCGGCAGCGTAGACTTTAAGAGTTACCTTAAAGCACTTGACGATATAGGTTACAAAGGATTCCTGACAATTGAGCGCGAAGTCGGAGATGACCCGGCGGCAGACATTAAAACAGCTGTTGACTTTTTGACAAAGCAAATTGAGGAGGGCAGAAAGAATGGCTGAAAAAAAGCTTAAGATAGGCATAATAGGCGTCGGAAATATTGCCCAGAGCCATATTGAAGGCTATAAGAGAAACGAAAATACAGAGCTTTACGCTTTCTGTGATATAGACCGCGAAAAACTCGAAGAAAACGGCAAAAAACACGGTGTTGAAAAGCTTTTTACGGATTATAACGAGATGCTTGCACTTCCGGAACTTGACGCTGTCAGCGTATGCACATGGAACAGTGCGCATGCGCCGTGTGTAATAGCGGCACTCAATGCCGGCAAGCATGTTTTGTGCGAGAAACCCATGTCCGTAAGCACAGAAGCGGCAAAGGAAATGAAAGCTGCTGCGGATAAAGCGGGCAAGGTTTTGATGATTGGCTTTGTAAGACGTTACGGCGATGACGCTCAGATGATAAACGAGCTCCGCAAAAACGGCGAACTCGGCGATTTCTATTACGGAAAAGCTACATATTTAAGAAGAAACGGCAACCCTGAAGGCTGGTTCGGAGACAAATCGTATTCCGGCGGAGGACCGCTTATTGATCTCGGCGTGCACGTAATCGATTTAACGCGCTGGCTTATGGGCAATCCGAAGCCTGTTTCGGTTTACGGCGCAACGTTCCAAAAGCTTCTGAACAGACCGAATATTAAGACTCCGAAAGATTATGTTTCAACAACAAAGGTAGATAATATTGTGTGTGATGTTGAGGATCTGGCAACGGCTATGATAAGATATGATAACGGAGCGGTCATTTCCATAGAGGCAAGTTTCTCGCTCGATATACCCGAGGGTGTTGGTAAATATGAACTTTTTACGGATAAGGGCGGCGTTACGGTGAATCCGGAAGTTGTTTTGTGCAAAGACAGAAACGGCTATATGACCGATATGAAATTTGCAACCCCCACGGGCTTTACTTCGGAGCATGTTACGTTTGACGATGTGTTTGCAAGAGAAATCACTCATTTTGCAGACTGTATTCTCGGCAAAGAAGAATGCATGGCACCGGCGGAAGACGGTATTGAAATCATGAAAATTCTTGACGCTGTGTATAAATCGGCTGAAACGGGACATGAAGTTATAATAGAAGATTAAGACTTAACAAAAAAAGAACGGCTCAGCCGTTCTTTTTTTTCTTAATATCAAGTCTTAAAACCGCGATGATAATCGAAAAAAGGTTTATGATTTCCGTTACTGCACCGCCCACGGAGCCGCTTGCCGCATTATATACAAGACACAAAGGAGACGAGAGCCATATAAATTTTCTTGCAAGCGAAGCGTTTTTTAAATTGAGTGAGTATGTATATACCGCGCAGCCCAAAAACGGGAGTATACTAAGTGCGCCTTCCCAGGTAAATGCCGTGGATACTGCAAACAGTCCTATAAAAATCCAGGGCCAAACGGGAAGCGATGCCCATGCCTTTTTGCCTTTAAAATAAAA
Organism: uncultured Eubacteriales bacterium; assembly: GCA_900552775.1. GTDB lineage: Bacteria > Bacillota > Clostridia > UMGS1883 > UMGS1540 > CALCLY01. The sequence continues at coordinate 1,940 of USAP01000126.1, forward strand.
AACCACTGCACGCAGGGCGGATATTATGTTTAAAACCGAGCCTGTGTATGCACCTATCATGGCAAAGTGTATGCCAAACGTTATGTTTGACAGAAGCTGACATAAAATCAGCTTTTTAATGTCGCGCTGCTGAAATGATATAACGGCTATGATAAGAGCCAGAATCCCGACAGCCTGAGCTAAAATTGTAATTTTATTCATCTTTTTCTTCCTTTCTGTTCAGTTAGTTATTTTACTATATTTTTCACGTAAAGTCAATGCTTGACTTGTTTTTTATTTTCATGTATAATGATTTTGAAATAAAAAGCAAGGAGATGAGCTTTAATATGAATAAAACTTTCTTGGTAATTGCTCTGTGTGCGGCATTAATTTGCGGAGGTAGCGCTGAGGCTGCGGAAAAATATGTAATAGAACCGCACTTTTTGAATGCACGGAAATTTGTGGGTTCGCTTGCAGATGTAACTGATGAGAACGGGCGCCGCGCCGCTGTAAAGAGAGACGGGACGTTTGCTGTGCTTCCCGAAGGCTATGAATGGAATATACGTGCCAACGGACTTCTGGAGGTTTTGGGAGAGGACGGCAAAACCGCTTTTTACAATGCCAACGGCGAGAAACTTACGGATTTTATATATGATGCTTATTTTAAGGAACAGGGAAAGGGCAGCAATGCCGAGAAAACATGGTACCCGATGTCAATCTCGGACGGTGACGGAGAATCGGATCTCATACGCGTGAGCAGAGGAAATAAATTCGGTTTTATTAATTCCGAAGGCAAAGAGGTTATTGCGTGCACATTTGATTATGCCGATGGATTTTATGACGGCATGGCGCGCATAGGATCCGAAGGAATATTAAGTACCTACGGAACATATACATGCGGAAAATGGGGATATATTAATTTAAAAGGAGAAGCTGTTATCCCTCCGACATGGTGGGTGGCAAGCGTATTTATTGACGGAACCGCGTGCGTAAGCAACGGCGTAAGTATGATAACGGATAAAAACGGCAACCTGTCAGAAAACGGAGGGTATCAGGCGGTTTGCGGCGGAAAGTATAACATTATTTATGACGAAAATGACAATTTTGGCGTAACAGACGCGCAGGGGAATATTATAATACCGATGATTTACGGAACCATACAGAATTTCGGAGACTGTTTTGTTGTTTCAAACGCTTTTATTTTGAATAATAAAGGCGAAAAGATTTATGATTCATTTGACGGAATTTCCGTAAGCTCTCAAGGATATCCGTATAAATCAAGCGTGGCGCGTGTTCTGGTGAAGGCGGAAGATTTTACGGAAAGCAGCCCGCATGTGTACTACGGAATTGTAAACGGCAGCGGAGAAATGGCGCTGGCGCCCGAGTACGATGAAATAACGGATTTGGGAGACGGGGTTTTATATGCCTTGAAAGACGGTAAGGCAGCATTTTACAATTATGACGGAAACAAAATAACAGATACGTCAGTTACGGAAATTTACGGCTTTTCCGAAGGAGTTGCCGCGGCAAGAAATGCGGAAGGAAAATGGGGATATATAAAAAATCCGCTTGATATTTCGATTTTTAAAGACGGAAAAGAAGTTTTTTGCGATGTGCCGGCGTATATTCAAAACAGCAGAACAATGGTTCCCGTGAGAGCCGTTTCAGAAGCACTGGGCGCCGAGGTTTTGTGGGACGGTGTAAAGAGAGAGGTTACGGTTTTAAAAGAAAACAAAGAAATAAAAATGGTAATAGAGAGTGACATTATTTCGGACGGCGCCAATACGGTGAGCACCGATGCGCCGCCCGTTATAAAAGACGGAAGAACATTTCTTCCGCTTCGCGTTTGCTGCGAGCTTTTGATGTGTAATGTGCAATGGGATGAAGACACGAGATGCGTTTATATTTCACAGGCCGATGCTTAAAAAAGCGTCAGTGCTTGTGCTTGGTCATTGAAAATTACTTGCGTCCGAGCCTTGAAACAAAGCAGAGCGCGGCAAGAAGAATCATGCACAGAACTATTTTAATGTAAACACCGTAAGCCGAAGCAAATTTCTGAGCTGCAGAAAGCGGCGGAGACTGGAGCGTTACGGAAAAAGCTGCGGCAGGTACGGATGAAGAGTTTGAAAGTGTTATATTTTTCCCGAAGACATCTTCGGTGTCCGCGGCATATTTAACTATATAAATATCTTCGTTTGCGGATATTAAAACACTGTCGGGCGATTCGATTTTGGCGGTATAATCATTTATGGCATTCCAGTTTTTACCGATTACGGTGAATCCGTGCAGACCGCCGTTTGCAATAAGTCCGTCTCCGCAGTTTTTGAATTTAATGCGAACTGATTTTGCATTGTCCGCATAAGAGTATTCGGAGATTACGGGACCGAAAAACAAATCGCACGATCCGAACCCATATTCTTTTGACAAAACCATAAGCGACAGCCTTTGCGCCATACGGTATTTTATCGGTGGGTGAAGGCTGTTTTCGTATGACGGATTATCCCACATGTCGGAAGAAGGGCATATGTACATATTGTTTACCGAAAGCGGAAGCGAACCTGTTTCCGCGCGCACGGCGCCGAAATCGATATATTGCCGTCCCGCCTCATTGCCCGAAAAACAAGGAGGAAGTTCCATGACATAAAACGGAAATTCGGCATTATCAAGTTCTTTGACACTGCGCTGATACTCTATGTAACTTTTGAGTTTTTCGGCATAATAGCTGTACTGAGCCGCGTCTGCTTCACCTTGATACCATACGATGCCGCGCACGGGAAAACGTTCCAAAACGGAAAGCGCATTTTGATATATATCGGATTTTCCGGGCATAAAATCGCTTATCGGTCTGCCTTTGTAGCCGAGGCTTACAATGCCGAGAGGCACTTCGTTCCCCAAAGCGTCACTTGTAAATTTTGCAAAAAAGCTTCCGAGAGCACTTGAAGGATAGGCGGAAAAACGCGAAAAATTGCGCCAGCATACATCGTTTACAAAACCTTCTTTCGGCACATGCAGAAGGCGAATGTTTTCGTTTCCGCGCAAAGATGCAGCATATTCTTCAAATTCGGGTGCAATTGCCGATGTGTATTCAATGTTTGACTGACCTATAAAAAACCATACATCGCCTATACGTCATCGCAAAAGCCGTTGCAACCGCTCTTCTGTACCCAATTAAGGATATAGGTGACGCAATCGTCTATGTTCTTG
>USAP01000127.1 GCA_900552775.1 uncultured Eubacteriales bacterium
CCATAAACATTACGGGAAGAACATCTTTTTTATATACCCATCTTTTTTCTTTTGCCGAATAATACTTAATATTTCTCGGGGTGGAAAGTTCGGGGTGTTTTTTAAACGGAATATACAAATATTCCGCAAATTCGCCGTCATACTGGCGCGGCCAGCAGCCGTATAAGCCAACAATCATCTTATTTATTTTTGTTTCGGAAAGATAGTCAATTGCTTTTTTCCAGTCTTCAAGCGTCATAAAGTCGCTTCCGTAGCGGCATTCCATAAAATGACCGCGGTCTTTAAAATAAGGATAGTCCAAAACAAAGCATTTTCTTACAAGCATCTTGCCCTCTTCTTCTCTTACAAGACGGCTGAAGCTCACGGCAGCATAGTATACACCCGCTTCATCAAAGCCTACAAGGTCAGCACAGTTTTCTTTTATATCTATGATATATCCTTCTTTTTTGCCCTGACCCTCAAAGCGGCTGTCAAGCGGATCAATGCCGATATTAATTACATATTCGCCGCATAGCTCCGATGCGGTAATACCGGAAAGCTTATCTTCAAGATATTCGCACGCTGTCTCAAAAACCTCTCCCTCGCCTTTTTTTGCAATTAAAAAGCAGGGTTTTGAATGGTTCTCAATGAAAATATCCTTTCCCCCGTCTGCAATTTTCACCGGAGCAGGTGAAATTAAGTTATTTATGTTTATCATATTTTTCCTCACTTATATCATGCAAATTAACCCAACGCAGACAATTTGCTGCGCCGGGTTAATTTTATTAAAAAGTTTTTAAATTAAGCTTATGCTATTTTTTCAAAGCGGCGCGAAGCTCTGTGATACTGTTCCATGTTCCGCCGGCTTCGGTTGTTCCGTATCCGGTGATTCTTACAAAGCGTGCAGCTTTCTTTGTAAAGTTAAACTGCTCAAAATCAGTTGTTTTTCCGCTTGTCATGCCGTCATATACTTTTGTATAATTCTGACCGTCATCGGACAGGCTGATGTCAAAGTAAAGCGAACGCGTATCACCGCTGTATGTTGCCATGATTACCGTATCTATATCAACCTTTTCTCCAAGGTCAAGATCAATATAGCAATCTCCCGTTGTTCCTTCCGCTGACCATCTTGTATCAAAGTTATTGTCATTTACATTTTCCTTTTTATTTTCCGGCTCCGGCTCTAATGAAGCTATAATATTTGTCGGGTTGTAAACGTTAAGTTCATCAAGATTTACAGGACGCGGTATTTCTTCAAATGTTACGGTATAAAGAGAGAAGTTATTCTCATTATTTGCATCCGCAACTTTAATTGAAACAGGCTTATTATAAGTTCCGTCAGACTCGATTGTTACTACGGTATCTCTGTCTTTTTCTATTGTAAATTCGGGAGCTTTTGTTTCACCTTCGATATACTTTATGACATAGTTTTTATTAAACTTATCAAAATCAGCTATTTGTTCATTGTCCGCATAAATCATATTAAGAGTAGGTGCTTCGGAAAGTTCTCCGTCTTCAAGAGTCCACGAATCAATGGGTTTATCATAATCTGAAACAGGGCTGTCTTCCACTCCCTGAGGTGTAAGTTTTGCGGTTATATTGAGATTGTCCGAAGCTGAAATCTTAAGCTGAATTCTGTGAATTCCTTTATTTTGGTTTTCACCTTCAACCGTAGGTGAACCTTCAAGAGGCTTTGCATCTTCATAAACAAGCTCATACGGTGCGCTGCATGCAAATTCAACTTTTAATTTTTTGCCGTTCTTTGTAAGAACAACATAATTGTCTCCCTGTTCGTCAAGGTCTGCTTCGGTATACATATGCCAGTAAACCACAGACTGCTTTTTAAGATTTATTTCATCTCTTACAACCATGGATTTTCTGCTGTCCGTAAGCATAAATCCTCTTTTTGCACTGTTTGCGTTAACAGCGAGGTTTTCGCTTAAATCAACCGCACTCATCGCAGCGCGCGGTTTGGATTTAAGCCACAAAACATTTGCACTGCTCTCTATCACATGGTCTACGCCCGTACCGTCGGGATTTATTATTATAGTGTTATGACCTTCAGCTCTTTTTCTGAATAAATTCCATCTCAAGCCTCCAGAAGTAATTTCGGGATTTGCATTCCAGTAACCGGGCAGATTATAATTATCTTTGCCCATGTCCATTGCCCATCTTTCACCCAAAGCGTCAAATACAAAGCTTCCGCCGTCCAAATCGTTATGGGTATATCTCGAATCTACACCGTGTCTACCGCCGTGATATCCAAGATATGCCGCGTTGCTGTCTGTCCAGCTTCCGCGCATTGTAACGGCGTCAACATTTCCTGCCCAGTAGTCAAGATCCATGTTTGCCTCTCCAACACCAATTTCAGGATTAAGCCAGATGAGAGCGCATGCACTGATTATATTTCCGCCCGTTTTCTGAAGAGCCAAAGATGTTATACCGGGGTCATTAAAGCGGTTTGAGCACCAAAGAAGAGGCTCGGGATACAAGTTTTTCTTCGGGTCTGCATCACCAAAGTTAAATAAGCCCTGGTCCGACTGCATGTTTACAAAGTAATACATGGTTTTTGAAAGACCTTCCGTATACGAAATACTGTAATCTGTGCCGAGAATCTTGTCCATTGAGTCAAGCATTCTTGTGAAGTAAGGCATCATGTAATCCCAGTAATCCGCGCCTTCAAACCATGCTCCGTCAGGCGCAAAATCAAAAATTGCATATTCAAGTCCGCGCAAGCTGTTGCTTATTACATTTGAAGCCATTTCGGGGTAAACATCCAAAACGGAAAGCGCTGCTATCATCATGTTTGAATTACATATTATATTCCAGTTTTCACCGCTTGTATACCAGCGGTTAAAGGTGCCTTTTACTCCGTGCTGCCACAAAGCGGTTTCATAAAGACCGTTTTTATACAATCCTTCTTCTATAATCTTTCTCTGTTCGGGTGTGAATGCGTCATACATCCAGTCATAACCCACGGCAATACCGGCTGCAATCTCCGAAGTATCAAGATAATGTGAAGGGTTCCAGTCGTCCCATGAGCACATTGCTTCCATACGCACCCATGCGGCGTCAGCATATTTTTTATCACCTGTCAGTAAATATGCCATGCCAAGCGTATAATTCTGCGAGGCAGGAGCAGATGACATACGAATACCGTCATATCTGCCGTATGTCGGAGCAGCAGCATTAAGCATTGCGTCAGCAGAAGCTATCAAAGCGTCCGCCATTTTCTTCTTTGTCGGGTATTTTTTTACTTCTTCTCTGAGCTTTGTCACCCCGTCCGAATCAATCATGATTCTGGGATGCTTATTCTCTGTTCCCAAAGTTTTGAAATCGGAAATAACTTTATCGTCGCTCGGTCTTATGTAAAACAGGAAATCACAAAGCTTCTGCGAATCAACCGCATTTTTAGGCATTGTAAATTCACTGTTTCCGACGAATACTATTCCGGCATTTACACCTGTGCTTGCATCATATGTAACTGTTTTTCCGAGAATATTTTCACAAAGAGCACGCATGGGAAGAAAAGTTCTTCCGTTTCTGATTTCGGGGGCAACATCAAGCTCTATTGTATTGCCGTCAACCGTCATACTCTTCTTGCCGATTGTAAGCTCCGCTCTGTCACCTACGGTAACCTTTTTCGTAATATTGTCATAACCTATGTCAAACCCGAATGCTTCGCACATTGCACGAACAGGCATCATGGTTCTGTCATCTTTTATATACGGGAGCTCATCGGACACGGTTTTCTTTCCATCCTTATAGATAACTCCGCTTTTTAAATGAATCGCTGAAAAACCCAAAAGCATTTTTTCGTATGCTGCGTCATCATCAATGGGGCTGGGTTCTTTGTAAATCTCCGAGTAGTCCTTTGATTCAAATGTGCGCGGTTCCTCACCCTCATAGCATCTGAAATTGTCAACAAGCATATCGCAGACCACAGGAGTTGCTCCGTCTCCGCCAACTTCAAGCTGAAGATCGGAGAAACCTTCGTTTGCTACAGGATTTTGGAAACCTATGTTAGAAATTTTGAGTTTCTTATTTACATAAAAATCATATGTCAATGTATCAAAATTAAATGCCACTGCTATGTTTGTCCACGTGTTGGAATTAATTGTTGCAGCTTTATCTTTGTTGGCATATACAATTCCGTCTTTAAGCGTAACGTCAATACTCCAGCGTCTCGTTACACGCGATGCGAGTGTAGTTAACATCATTTCGGAGTTTTTGTCTATTGTTTTTAAATCCATTTCCCATATAACTCTGGGGTACTCATTAGAGTTGAAGTTTACTCCCGCATACATTCCCAATGCCGTTGTTTTTTTAACGTGAAGACATTTGTTTCCGTCTTCTTCGGTATAAACCTCGGCAGTATTATTATTTGTAGTCCAAATAACATCATTTGTATAATCAACATCGCAGTTTATAAACACTTTAGGCTCTGCCTGAGTTACTTCCTGAAGTTCCGTAACTTCATCGGAATAAGCCTCAACAGGGAAAACATTGCTTGTATAAACACCGTTTATAACATTGATATTGTCGAGAATTGCCGGAGTTTCGCTTTTTGAAAACGCAAAAGCAATTTCAGTTATTCCCTTGAACGTTAAATCTTTTATGTAATAATCAGTGCACTTTTTCTCACCGTTTTGATATACGGAATAAACACTTCTTTCAAGGTCTGCAACAACTGTAAAACGCGTCATAACCGAACTTGATATTCCGCCGACTGGGTTACCGTCATAAAGCGATGCTGAGCGATCCTTTTCGAATTTCAAAAGGCGGTACTCCGCGTTGCCGTTTAAAATCCGGAAGCTCCCTTCCGTTTCATCGGCGCCGTCAAGCTTTACATCAAACGAAACCGTGAAAACCTTGCCGGCATTTACCGGTATTGTGAATTTATTTTCATTTTTTCCGTTTATAATTTTAAGTCCCTTATCCTTTGCCGCATACTCTGTGACATAATACCCTAAGCTTTTAACATTTAAATCCGAGGGTGTTTCGTTTGTGGCATACCCGTTAAAAGACATATTTATAAGGAAATCATCGGCAAAAACACTTCCGGTTCCCCAAAAACATGTCATCAGCACGGTCATCATACAAATAACAGCCGCAATACGTTTCAAAATCAATCATC
>USAP01000128.1 GCA_900552775.1 uncultured Eubacteriales bacterium
AGACGGGGAAAATAAATATATAATAAGAAAAAAGACGAAAGGTTTGATATATAATGGCTGAACTCAGATACGATCCGCTCACAAACGATTGGATTATGATTGCTTCCCACAGGCAGAACCGTCCGCAGATGCCCAAAGACTGGTGCCCGTTTTGCCCCGGTTCCGGCAAAGTTCCGGATGATTTTGATGTTTTGGAATATGACAACGACTTCCCGGCTCTTTCACAGAATCCGCCGGTGCCGGACGATGTTGCCGCAGGTCCTTACAAAACAGCTCCGTGCCACGGCAAGTGCGAAGTTATTCTTTATTCAAAAGAGCACACGGTAACTCTCCCCGAGCTGCCGCTCCCTCATGTAAGAAAACTTGTGGATCTGTGGTGCGAACGCCACAACATAATCAGTGCGGATGAAAAAATTAAATACGTATTTATCTTTGAAAACCGCGGCGAAGTTGTCGGGGTTACAATGCCTCATCCGCACGGTCAGATATACGGATATCCGTTTATCCCCAAAAAGCTGGAGCTTGAATGTGCTTCAATGAAAAAACACAAAAAGGAAACCGGAAAATGCCTTATATGCGATATGATGGAAACGGAAATTTCCGAGAAAAAACGCATAATATTCGAAAACGAAGATTTTGTTGTGTTCATTCCGTTTTTCTCCGCATATCCCTACGGGCTTTATATCGTTTCAAAGGCTCACAAGCAATATATTACCGAATTTACTGAACGCGAAAAAGATAATCTTGCGGCAGCTATCAAAAATGCCGCCGGAACGCTTGACAGTCTTTTTGACTACACGTTCCCCTATATGATGTGCATGCATCAGGCTCCGGTAAATTCGGGTGATGTAAGCGATTTTCACTTCCACATAGAATTTTATCCGCCGATGCGTTCGCGCGACAAGCAGAAATTTAACGCTTCAAGTGAAACCGGTGCATGGGCACACTGCAACCCCACCTGCCCCGAAGAAAAAGCGGAAGAGCTGCGCGCCGCATATAAAAAATTTACAAGTAAATAAATCGAAAGGATTTTACACATGAAAAAAATAAAGGTAATGGCAGTTTTTGGCACGCGCCCGGAAGCCATAAAAATGGCTCCGCTTGTGCTGGAACTGAAAAAAAGACCGGAAATCGAAACGACCGTCTGCGTTACGGCACAGCACCGCCAGATGCTTGACCAGGTTTTGGAGCTTTTCGGAATAACTCCCGATTACGATCTTGATATAATGAAGGAGCGGCAGACGCTTGTCGGAATCACCACAAGAGCTCTCGAGGGGCTTGACCGTGTTATGGCAGAGGCTAAACCTGATATTGTTCTCGTACATGGAGACACTACCACAAGCTTTGTCGGCAGTCTTGCGGCATTTTATAATCACGCTGAAATAGGCCATGTTGAAGCAGGTCTGCGCACGTACGACAAATGGTCCCCTTTCCCTGAGGAAATGAACCGCCGTCTCACAGGCGTTATGGCTGATATGCATTTTTCACCCACACGCAAAAACCGTGAAAATCTTTTACGCGAAGGCGTTAAGTCCGAAGATATTTTTATTACCGGAAACACCGTTATAGACGCGCTTAAAACAACCGTTTCCGATGACTACAAATTCCATAGCCAAGAGCTTGCGGATATCCTGAAAACCGACCGCAGAATTGTTTTGATGACGGCGCACCGCCGCGAAAATCTCGGCGAACCTCTTTATAATATAACAAGAGCCGTAAGGAGACTTGCGGATAAATTTGAAGATATTGAGGTTATTTATCCCGTTCATTTAAACCCGGCTGTCAGAGATGTTGCCCGTGAAGTTCTGGGCGGTCATGACAGAATTCACCTTATCGAACCGCTTGAAGCCGGTGACATGCACAATGCCATGGCACGCTCCGAGATTGTTATGACAGACTCCGGCGGTTTGCAGGAGGAAGCTCCGTCGCTCGGCAAACCCGTTCTTGTTTTAAGACACGAGACAGAACGTCCCGAAGCTGTGGAAGCCGGCACAGTAAAGCTTGCCGGTGTTGATGAAGACACGATTTTTGAAATGGCAAATCAGCTTCTTTCCGATAAAGCTGCTTATGACAAGATGGCAAAGGCTGTGAACCCCTACGGGGACGGCCGTGCTTCCGAAAGAATTGCAGACGCTTTAATATATCATTTTCTGGGCGGTAAAAGACCTCAGGATTTAGTTTAATCACGAAAGGAATACATAAAAAATGAAGATAAGAACACGATTCGCCCCAAGTCCCACGGGTTACATGCATGTGGGAAATCTGCGTACGGCTCTGTATGCATACCTCCTGGCAAAACATGACGGCGGCGATTTTATATTAAGAATAGAGGATACCGATCAGGGCAGATACGTTGAAGGCGCTGTTGACCTTATTTACAAAGCTCTTAAAGACACAGGACTTAAACATGATGAAGGTCCCGACATCGGCGGTCCCTACGGTCCCTACATACAAAGTGAGAGACGCGCGCTCTATAAAGAATATGCTGAAAAACTGGTTGAACTCGGCGGCGCTTACTATTGCTTCTGCGACAAAGAACGTCTCGACAGCGTAAGAGAAGCACAGGAAGCCGCTAAACTTCCCCCGAAATATGACGGGCACTGCCGCAGCCTTTCAAAAGAGGAGGTTGAAGAAAAACTTCGCTCGGGAATTCCTTATGTTATCCGTCAGAAAATCCCGAAAACGGGAACAACAACGTTTCACGATGAAGTTTTCGGTGATATAACTGCTCCCAATGACACTTTGGATGACAATATTCTTCTTAAATCCGACGGTCTTCCAACGTACAATTTCGCAAATGTAATAGACGACCATTTAATGCATATAACCCATGTTATCCGCGGAAGCGAATATCTTTCTTCAACTCCCAAATACAATCTTCTTTATGAAGCTTTCGGCTGGGAAATTCCGAAATATGTGCACTGCTCCCCCGTTATGAAAGAGGCAGGTAAAAAGCTTAGCAAGCGTGAAGGAGATGCGTCATACGAAGATTTTCTTGCGAAAGGCTATTTGAAAGAGGCAATTCTCAATTATATCTGTCTGCTCGGCTGGAACCCGGGTGATGACAGAGAGATTATGTCCCTCGAGGAAATGGTTGAAGCTTTTTCCGTTAAAGGCATAAGCAAATCTCCTGCAATTTTCGATGTTGAAAAACTCAATTGGATGAATGGAGAATACATAAGAAAACTTACCTTGGAAGAATTTAACAAAGAAGCAGAGCCCTACTATAAGCAAGCTGTTAAAAGAAATGTTGACCATATGATTCTCTCCGAATGTCTGCACGACAGAACCGAAAAGTTTTCAGATATTCCGGCTCAGCTTGATTTTATTGACGAATTGCCTGATTATGAAATTGATTTGTATACTCACAAAAAAATGAAAACAAACCCCGAAAATTCACTGGAATCTCTCGAAAGAATGCTGCCGGTTCTTGAAAGCATCGATAACTGGGACGGCGAAACGATTCATGAGAAGCTTTTTGAGCTCATAGCAGAAATGGGTGTTAAAAACGGAATTGTTTTATGGCCTTTGCGTGTTTCTCTTTCCGGCAAAGCATTTACGCCGGGCGGCGGAATTGAGCTCGCTCGCCTGTTAGGCAAAGATGAAACGTTGGCACGAGTTAAAAAGGGCATAGAAAAACTTAAATAAGGAGGCAGCATATGGACAAACGTTTAAAAACTGCGCTTTTCGGTTACAGCAAAAAAGGAGTTGCGGCATATGTTGACGAACTTGTTTCAACGTACGAAAAAAACATTGCTGAACTTCGCGAAGAAACGGAACAGCTTAAAAGACAAAATCAAACCCTTATGAGCGAAAACGCGGAAAGCTTTAAGAAGCTTACAGCGCTTGAAGGCGAACGCGACTTTGTTTCCAAAGCTGTCATATCCGCAGAGCAGCGCGCTCAGGAAGTTATGGAAGAAACAAAAAAAGAAATGGCAACTCTTAAAGCAAATAAGGCGGCCGAAATAGCTCTTGCGGAAGAAGAACTTAAAAAGCTCCGTGCTCAAATTGCAGAACTTAAGCAGTCTGCGGTTGCAACTCTCAGAAAATACGAAGCTCAGATGGACGATTTGGTTGTTGAAAAATAAAAAACAAACATATGAGGGATGCAGAGATGCGTACCGTTTCAATTAACATTCCGGTCTCTTATGCCGTAACACTTGTTATGGCAAGCGCTGACGACGGAAATAAACCGGAAAATGTTATAGACGGCGACTACAACACTCGCTGGTCCGCACAGGGCGCATACTGCATGCTGACGCTTGAGCTGCCGCAGCTTCTGCCCATAGGATACGTGGGCGTTGCATGGTATGACGGGAATGAACGCACCTCCTCTTTTGAAATTGAACTTTCCGAAAACGGAACCGATTACCATTCTGTTTTCAAAGGTCAAAGCGCCCTTACTCTTAATATGACCGGCTATGATGCCGGCGGGGAAAACGCACGATTTGTCCGCATCGCGTGCATGGGAAACTCGGAAAGCCTTTGGAACAGCATAACTGAGGTTAAAATTTATCCGCCGCTCAAAGAAGGAGGTATTGCAGTGGAAAATGCAGGGCTTGACGGCGCATCTTTGGAAGAGCTGTCCGCAGAGCTTTTAAAAGATCTTTCCGCAATTGACAAATCATATGATACCGCTCTGCTTGACTACATTGCAAGCATGTACGGTACCGAACGCGGAATGTTCTTCTATTCCTCAAGCGCAAGAGATAACGAAGGTTTTGCATCGGACATCGAAAGTACAAGCCAGGCTGTAAATATTCTGAAATATCTCGGCGTCCGGAACACGGCGTATATGCCCGAAAACTTTATCTCAAAAATGGTCGAAAGCATTCAGAAATGTCAAAGCGATGAGGGGCTCGGATCTTCTTTAGGCACAATGTCTCTTGGGGAGTGGTATACACTGCGTATAGATTATACACCGAAAAACGGGAAGTCCGTCCTATATATCGATTCATCACCTAAAGGTTCATCGTTGTCTTATTACGGTAAGTCTGACGGAAAAACACCTGTTACAAAAATTGACTGTTTTTCATTTGCGACATTTAAATCCGCAAAAGCTGATGTATATCGATAATATAAGTTTAAGTTTTAATTA
>USAP01000129.1 GCA_900552775.1 uncultured Eubacteriales bacterium
ATTATCGGGGCGGTTGCGAAGTTTCGAAAACTATCGTTTTCTACTACAGAAAAACAAAAAGAAACAAAAACCGCCTTGGTCTTACCGTGAGCAAAAAAATAGGAAATGCGGTTGTAAGAAACCGCATTAAGAGACTTTTGCGCGAAAATTACAGAATACGGGAAGAAGGCATAGTAAACGGTGCCGAAATTGTAATGGTTGCAAGAAGCCGCGCAAAAGAGAAGGATTTCTTCGAAATAGGAAAAGATATGGACTTTTTGCTCAAAAAATGCGGTTTACTTGTTAAATGAAAAGTTTTTTATTGAAAATTATAGAATTTTACAGAAAAAAAATTTCTCCGTATAAAAAACCGTGCTGCAGGTATATTCCAACGTGCTCGGAATATGCGGCTCTGGCAATAAAAAAATACGGAGCTTTAAAGGGCGGTTTTTTGGCTTTAATAAGAATTTTAAAGTGCAATCCCTTATTTAAAGGCGGATATGACCCGCTGAAATGATGGAGGTATTATGACTTCAATAGCGAAAGCTCTTGGATTTATTATCGACTTGATTTATTCGTGGATACCTAATTACGGTGTAGCAATTATTTTCTTTACACTTATTGTGAGACTTGTATTACTTCCGCTGAATATTAAACAGCAAAAATCGATGATTAAAATGCAGAAGATTAATCCGCTTCTGGCAAAAATACAGGAAAAGTATAAAAACGACAAAGATAAAGCGGCTCAGGAAACAATGAAGCTGTATAAAGAGTATAAAATAAGCCCGTTTTCGGGGTGTCTGCCTCTTCTTATTCAGTTTCCGATTCTGATTGCCTTGATCTGGGTTATTTATGACCCGGCAAAATATATGTTCGGTGTTGACACTTCAACACTTTTTGCGGATGTTGCAAGAAATAATCTCACATTAGCAAGACTTCAGTATGCGGTTGACGCATGCGGACTTAATGCTAATTTTCTCGGTATAAATCTGGTTGCCATTCCGGATTTCAGATCCGTAACAACATTATGGATTTTCCCGATTCTTTCAACCGTTGCAACATATGTGTCGGGAAAAATAACACAGGCGCAGCAGGGCGCTTCGCCGAATACGGATGCCGGCTCTCAGGCAGCTCAGACAAGCAGGATGATGACTACCGTAATGCCTCTTATGACATTGTTTTTCACATTTACAATGCCTGTTGCGGCGTCGTTTTATTGGTTTATAAGCAGTGCTGTTCAGATTTTACAGACGCTTGTTTTAAAAGTAATTATTAAGGTAGATGATATACCCTTAAATGATGGAGGAACGTGGCATGAAAGAAACAGTAAAAAAAGGAAAAACGGTTGATGACGCTGTTGAAGCGGCTTTGGCTGAACTCGGCGTCGGAAAAGACGATGTTGAGATAACGGTTCTTACGGAAGGAAATAAAGGACTTTTCGGTCTGGGAAGCAAAGAAGCTGAAGTTAAAGTAACGGTTATTGAAAAATCTTCAGAAGAAATAGCGCGTGACTTTTTAAACACGGTTTTGGAAGGGATAGGTCTTGAAGCTTCCGTTGATATTTCCACGGATGAGGAAAGAATGAATATTGAAATTTCCGGTGAATCCATGGGAGTAATAATAGGCAGAAGAGGAGAAACTCTTTCGGCACTTCAGTATCTTACAAGTCTTGTTGTAAACAGAAAGACGGAAGGATACACAAAGATATCAATAGATACTGAAAATTACAAGAAAAAAAGAGAAGAATCTCTTATAAAGCTTGCAAACAAAACTGCCGAAAAAGTAATAAAATACAGAAGAAACATCACTCTCGATCCGATGAATCCCTACGAGAGACGTATTGTTCACTCATCCCTTCAGGGTAATGATAAAATAAGCACATTCAGTACAGGGGACGAGCCGATGAGACGTGTTGTTGTCGCACTTAAGAAAAATTAGTTTATAATAACGGCATGTCGGGGCTGCTGCAAATTTTGTGTAACTGTGTTATGCTTTGCAGCGGTCCCTGTTTTTTGAAAAAATATGAGTTCGGGTGAAAAAATATGAGTTCTGCTACAATTGCGGCAGTTGCAACCGCTCACGGAACGGGCGGAGTTGCGGTTATCAGAGTCAGCGGCGAAGACGCCGCAAAAATCTGCGATAGAATTTTTAAAGGAAAAAATAAGCTTTCCGAATCTGTTCCCTATATGATGCAATACGGAAAGATTATATATGACGGTGAACTTATAGATAAAGTTCTTGCCGTATATATGAAAGCTCCTCATTCTTTTACGGGGGAAAACACGGTTGAAATAAACTGCCATGGCGGTGTTCTCGTTACACAAAAAGTTCTTGAAGCCGTTATTCTTTCGGGAGCAAGATATGCAATGCCCGGAGAATTTACGAAAAGAGCATTTTTAAACGGAAAACTTGATTTAACTCAGGCAGAAGCGGTGGCGGATCTTATAGACGCGGAGACAAACAACGCTCTTTATGAAGCCGTAAACAGAATGGACGGACTTTTATCAAAAAAAATAAATAAAATAAGAGAAGAAATTCTGGATATTGCGGCACAAATTCTTGTTGTTGCAGATTATCCGGAAGAAGATATAGATTTTAAAAAGAAAAACGAGTTTCTTTCCATGATAGAATCCGCACACTCGGAAATTGAAAATCTTCTTGTAACGGCAAAAGAAGGCAAGTATTTAAAAGACGGAATAACTTGCGCCATTGTCGGCAGACCCAACACCGGAAAATCCTCTCTTCTTAACGCTCTTTCGGGCGAAAACCGTGCAATTGTCACGGATATAGAGGGGACAACAAGAGATGCAATAGAAGTTAAAACCGTTATGGACGGAGTTGCGGTTATCCTGTGTGACACGGCAGGAATACGCGAAAACGGTGAAAAAATAGAAAAAATCGGGATAGAAAAATCCCTTGACTATATAAAAAAATCCGATATATGCCTTGCTCTTTTTGACGGAGGGAATATAACGGAAAATGACAAAGAAATTTTGGAACTTGTAAAAGATAAAAAACATATTCTTGTTTTTAACAAGAATGACTTAAATCCGTGCGGCTACAGCGGAAATTCGGATTATATCAGTGTTTCGGCAAAAACGGGAGACGGACTCCCGGCACTTTCAAAAAGAATTGTTGAGAAAGTAACCGACGGAGCCGTTTATTCGGCTAAAAAAGCAATGATAACGAATCTGAGACAAAAAGAAGCTTTGTCTTTGGCTTCTTCAAATTTAAACGGAGCGGAAGAAACTTTAAAAAACGGTTTTCCGGTAGATCTTGTTGCGTCCGATCTTGAAAATGCGGCATTCGCATTGGGAGAAATAACAGGAATTACGGTGACGGACGAAATTGTGGATAAAATTTTCAGTAAATTTTGCCTCGGAAAGTAGTTTTTTAGATTGAAGGGAATGTAACTTATGGAATACTTTGGCGGTGAATATGACGTTGTTGTAATAGGGGGAGGGCATGCAGGCTGCGAAGCGGGCTGCGCTGCGGCAAAACTCGGAATGAAAACGGCTTTGTTCACCATTTCACTTGATGCTGTGGGAAACATGGCATGTAATCCCAATATAGGAGGAAGCGCAAAGGGACATCTTGTGCGCGAAATTGATGCACTCGGCGGAATAATGGGAAAAGCTGCCGATAAAACCTTTATACAGTCGCGTACATTAAACAAAGGAAAAGGACCTGCTGTATGGTCTTTACGTGCCCAGACTGACAGATGGGCATACAGAAATGAAATTAAAAGAATTATTGAATATACGGAAAACCTTGATGTAAGACAATCTGAAATTGTCGAGATTCTTTTTGATGAAAACCGTCATGTAACAGGTGTTAAAACAGAAAACGGCGCAATTATCAAAGCGCGTGCGGTTGTGGTTGCCACGGGAACATACCTCGGAGGTAAAGTTATAACGGGCGAAAATATCCGTCCCGGAGGTCCGGACGGTATGCTTCCGGCTTCAAAACTTACATCTTCTCTTTTGAAAAACGGAATTGAAATTGTTCGTTTTAAGACAGGAACGCCGCCACGTATCAGCGGAAAAACAGTTGATTTTTCCGTTATGGAACCTCAGTACGGAGATGAAAAGATTGTTCCGTTCTCATTTGAAGCCGAGGGTACATTTGAAAATAAAGTATGCTGTTATCTTACGTATACTAACCAAAAAACGCATGAAATAATAAGACAAAACCTTCACAGAGCGCCCCTTTTTTCCGGAGTTATTGAAGGTGTGGGCCCGAGATACTGTCCCTCAATAGAGGATAAGGTTGTGCGTTTTGCAGATAAAGAAAGACATCAGATTTTCATTGAACCCATGGGTCTTAATTCCGATGAAATGTATGTACAGGGGCTTTCAAGTTCTATGCCGGAGGATATTCAGATTCAGATGCTTCATTCGATAAAAGGTCTTGAAAACTGCAAAATTATGAGAACCGCATATGCAATCGAATATGACTGCATAAATCCTCTCCAGCTTAAGAGTTCGCTTGAATTTAAAGAATACGGCGGTCTTTTCGGAGCTGGTCAGTTTAACGGAAGTTCCGGCTATGAAGAAGCTGCCTCTCAGGGACTTATGGCAGGAATTAATGCGGCTCTGCTTCTTAAGGGGGAAGAACCTTTTGTAATCGGCAGAGATGAGGGATATATAGGTGTTCTAATAGATGACCTTGTAACAAAAGGTACAAATGAGCCTTACAGAATGATGACGTCCCGCTCGGAATACCGCCTGCTTTTAAGACAGGATAATGCAGATGAAAGACTCACTCCTAAGGGACATAAAATCGGAATGATTTCCGATGAGCGTTTTGAAAAATTCACCGATAAAATGAACAGTATAGATAAAGAAATTCACAGACTTTCTAAAACATCTGTTCCTCCAAGCGATAAACTTAACGAAATTCTGAAAAAATGTGATACGGAGCCTGTATCCACGGGAATCAGACTTTCTGATTTACTCAGACGCCCTCAGGTTACATATGATGATCTCGAACCTGTAGATACAACAAGACCTAACAGATAGTGAACTTGAACTTGCCAGCTTATGGCTCAGTCTTCGTCATCCTCTCTAACAGGGATGACATGCAGATTA
>USAP01000130.1 GCA_900552775.1 uncultured Eubacteriales bacterium
ACTTTATCACCTGTCATTGTAACGGTGTAACGCGCCGTTCTGTAGCCTGCGCCGGAAACCGTTACTGTATATGCAATGTTTTCGGGGAGCTCACATGTTACGGTGTAGCTGTTGCCGGAGAGCGCATTAACATCACTTCCGAGTTTAATTGTTTCGTTTACGTCTCCGCCCGAGATTGAAACCTGCATGTTCTGATATGCGGCAGCGTTATCCTCAATTGCGTTGTTAAAAGCAATATTTACCGAAAGTTCATATTTTTTCGCTTCCAGAGTGCCCTGTGCGGCAGCCGGGAGATTTGCCTTGCCGACAATCTCTGCAGAAGCTGAGTCAAACGATGTTACGATACTGTCGGCAGCTTCTGCCGCATGGAGTTTTGCACTCTTGACGCCAAACGTATAGTCACCGCTGCCTGTAATTTTTACTGTTGCAAGTTTAATTTTCCTGCCCGTAGCGTCCGAATATGTTTTGCCGTCCATGTTGAGCTCATATGTATCGTTTGCGGCGTCAAATGTTACGTTTACGTTTGCTGTTGGTATAATCTCGTACTCCACAGCTCCTGTGGATTCGAATTTCCATTCGGAGGACATGAAGCGGTTTATAGCTTTATCATTCTCTCCGCTTATAACGAGGTCATATGTTGCTTCCATGCCGTCTATAACTTCGTTTTCAAGGCTTATGTTAATATTTTCGGCAATATCCGTAGGAGCAACTGCCGGAAACTCAACGTAATATGTGGAGAATGAGGGAGCTGTGAAAGTTATGCTCATTCTGTCATCGGATACGGTTACGGACGAAATTGTCTCAAAAGTGCCGTTTTTGATGTGCTTTACAATAGGCTCAGCACCATCTGCAATTTTCCTTCCGAGACCGATTGTAACCGACTGATTTGTTGCCGGAACTTCTTCCGAAACACCGTTTGCGGTTTTTACAACCTTGATGTCATACATTTCTACGGTGTTTGATTCTTTTTCTTTTGCCGGTGCAGCCGCCTTGTCCTCAGACGAAGGTGCGCTTACAACAACTTGTATAACCGCATGTTCCGTTCCGTCAAAATCTATTGCGGAATCTGATTTCAAATTCTTTTCCAGGTCATTTAACGTAATTGTAGTTGCAGCAGATGTTGCTGTGTCTATTACAGTAGCCTTGGAAGGCTTAACAACGAATTTGCCGTTTTCTGAAACTGCAATCAAGCCTTTAGCACAATAAGCAGATACATCGGTTGAATACGAACCGCCGGAGATTGCTATATTACCGCCGGGATATTCAACGCTGTTTATTATACCGCCGTTAAAAGTGCCGTCTGAAATTTTGAGTTCTCCGACTGCCGTGTCCGAATCATAAAATCCGTTGAATACACTGCCGGAGTTAGGGCTTGTAAATGTGCCGCCGTTTATTTCAGCTTTATTCCAGTTCATTATGCAGGGGAAATAGTCATTGGTAAAATCACCTGCATTTATTGTAAGAATACCGCATGAATCGTTTTTTACGTTTTTAACGCCGCCCTTGAAAGTTCCGCCGTTTATTGTAAGCTTTGGATTTGCCGAGCCTATGGTATTACCGTAATAACCGTTTACTATATTACTTGAAAATACGCCGTTGTTTTCTACGGTTACGCCTTCGTTGATTTCTATTGTACCGTTGTTTGCAATTGTGTACCACGAATTACCGCCGGATTCTGTGTTTCCGGAATTGTCATCTGTAAACTTACCTTTTTCCGCACTTCTCATAAACGTACCGCCGTTTAATACTGCTGTTGCATTTTCGGCATTAACTAAAGCGCCTCTCGCGTGAGTTGTGTTATCAATAATACCCGACTTGCTTTCAGAAGAATCAATAACTGTAAGTTTACCTTTGTTGTCAATTGTATTTTTGCCGTCTTCATTTGTAAGTGTTTTGCCGTTTAAATCAAGTATGATACACTTGTCGGCAGGAATTTCAAGGCTTTCTTTTAAATCGCTGACAAGTGCAACTGTGTCACCGCTTTTTGCGGCTTTTACAGCATCTTCCAGGGATGTATAGTAAACATTGTCAATTTTTGCAGCGACAGACTTAATATTTTCTTCTGTAGCACCGTCTGTCTTTGCATCCTCTACAGTTGTATAGAACTTAGAGTTTGCAGCAGCAACATAAGTCTTTTTTTCTCCGTTAATCGTAACTTCTGCCAATGATTTGTTCGTACGTGCTCCGCCGTCGGCAACTTCAGCAGCAATAACTGCTGTCGTACACTCTGTTGTGTCAATATCATTCAAAGTAATTTTACCGGTTTGCGAAAGCATGATAGCAGGCTTTGATTTTCCTTCATTAACTACTTTAAATTTTGTACCTGTTACAGTAATATCTGCTTCATTGTCCTGACCCATGCTATATGTCTTGACGCCGCGGTTTCCTTCTACTGTTCCGCCTGTAACTTCAACCTGTCCTGTGGGATTACCATTCAAATTATATGCATAAATCCAAAGACCGTAGCCACCGTTAGATGCGGTAAAGTTACAATTATTGTAAACAGTTTTGCCATACTGATTATTGCAAGTGCCGTTTGGGAAACTGCAACCAGTATATGTTACTGTTTTCTCATGTGATGATGTTGTAAAGTAATGGTTCATTTCTCCTAAATCATAAACATATTTACCGTTTGCTCTGGAAAGTTTTAAGTTTTCATAATTAACATCTATAGACGGTTCAAGACGCCCCATCATGTTATTACTTGTGGATTCCAAAGCAATTTCAGCGGCAGTATCATCATCCGCTGCTTTAAAAGTAACGGTCTGTGCTTTTTTTGCCCTTCCAACCACATCTCTAACTTCACCTTCAGGCATAACAACCTTACCGTAAATCACATAAGTAATGCTGTTTGCATTTTCATCAACAGCATCGCGTGCCTCCTCAAAAGTCGAATATGTCCGACCTTCTCCGACATCAAGTTCTACGGTTTCATCATCCGCAAAAGCCGGAAGAATCATGGTGCCCATTACCATTGCGGCAGATATTAAACCTGCCAGAAGTTTTTTGCCTTTCACTTTTCTTTTCCTTCTTTCAAAAAAATTATAATCATCCGAGGTTATCGGGTAATTAACTTATTTAATTAATTCATAAAGTCTTGCGCACATAACGGCAACTTCTGCGCGTGTTGCGTTGCCGAGAGAATTTAAAAGTCCGTCGGAGCCTTTTATAATTCCGGCAGATACCATGGAAGACATTGCTTCCTTTGCGTAATCTGAAACGCTGTTTTTATCGGTAAAAGCGTCCAGAGAAGACATATCCTTATTTTCTTTTATATATCCCTTTGAAAGGAAAGCACGGTATGCAAGCGTGATTAAATCCTGTCTTGTAATACTGTTTTCGGGCATAAAGTTTTCGCCGCTGCCATGCGCAATGCCTGCTTTTTTAGCGCTGCCTATGGCTTTGTAATAATAGGAGCTTTCGGGAACATCGGCAAAATTTTCGGAAAACTCATCATTTACGCTGAGCATTCTTGTGAGAATAAGAATAAAATCGCCGCGTTTTATGTTATTTGCGGGAGCAAACTCGGTTTCGCTTACGCCGCTTATAATTCCTTTGTCTTTAAGGAAATATATAGAATCCTTTGCCCAAACGTGATTATCAAGGTCTTTGAAAGCTTCGTTTTCCGAAGGTGTTTGCGGATTTGATGGATTTGGGTTCGTGCTGCCGTTTCCGCTGCCGGAACCTGAGCCGGAACCGGAACCGGATCCCGAACCTGAACCCGAGCCGCTGCCGGAGCCGTCATCGGATTTGATTTTAGGTGTTGTGGCAGATTCAGATTCTGAAAATTCGCCTGTTCCAACCTCGTTCTTTGCAGCTATACTTACACTGTATGTTGTATTTGCCGAAAGACCTGTTAAATCATAGCTTGTCTTGTTTATGCCGTTTACGTTAACGGTTTTTTCATTTTTGGAATCGCTGCTGTATTTTATTACGTAGCCTGTAACCGTTTCGTCGGCCGATTTTTCCCATGAAACGGAAATCTTTTTGTCGGACGCTGTAAGTTTGGGTTTGTTAAGCTTCGCGGGAACGCTGCCGTCAACGGTAATTCCGGCAAAAACATCAAGGTCATATTTGTTGACTTTTCCGTCACGGTTAAAGTCTGCGGCTTCGCTGTACTCATTGTTTGCAATAAGCTCTTCAACGGCAGTTTTATCGTCTTTGTCAATTTTTCCGTCTGCATTAACATCGCCGGGAATAAAGTCTGCATTTGTGATTTCAAGCACATCGTCAAACGATACGTTTTCCTTTTTATAAGAAACATAGCCTATGCCGGATACTTCAACTGTGTAAGTGTCGTCCGCAAGCACTGTGTTTTCGAGAAGAAAAGATGGGATGGAGGTGCTTTCGCGGTGCAGTGAATTATCAAGCTCTGTGTATATTGTGCTGCCGCCTGTCTTATTTCCGGTTATTGTTACGGTTATACCGGGGTCGCCTTTACCGGTAAAATCAGTTACCTTGTCCATGGTAAGATGAACAGCGGCATTTTTGCCCTCATTTGCTTTGGCACTTGCCGATACGGTTATTTTGCTGTTTGTTTCGGCAAGGCGATCTTCGCCGTCAACGGTGCAGTAAGTTTGGCTCAGGTCATTGAGCTTCAAATTTACGCTTTTTCCGCTTTCACCCGAAAATGTGAGTATAAATAAATCTTCGCTGTCTGAAAAGTCAAGACCGCCGGGCGCCATTATGCTTGTAAGAAAATTCTTTTCCGAGTTTGCCGCAGCGGGATTCGGAGAATACCATACACCTTCGGGCGGATTGTTTTTCCCTTTAAGGAAACGAACGGATTTATATTTTAAATCTCCGTCAAAACCAAACGACATTTGTGCAATTGTTGCTGAGCCCGAAGCGCCTTCAACGGTTACGAGAACTTTTGCTTCACCTGTGAGAGTTGAAATGTCGGTGTCCGTAATGTCTTTAAAATTTACTTTGATTGTCTTTTGCGCGGCAGCCGAAGCCGGAAGCGCTGAAAACGCCAGGCATGCTGCTATAGCCAGTGTTCCTAT
>USAP01000131.1 GCA_900552775.1 uncultured Eubacteriales bacterium
TGAAAACTAATGAAAAGCACACTCGGGAACCGCTGTTTCACATAACGAAGCGCTCCGATATAATATGGTGGAAGGCGTGGCTCATAAGGGCAATCGCTATTATTGCCGCACTCGTCGTATGCTCGTTTGTAATAATCGCTCTTACAAAATATAATCCTCTTCAGGTTTATAAAACAATGATAAACGGCAGCTTCGGCTCGGGAGTTCGGCTTGCCTGAACAAACTCCGCACCCTCCTCACCGTCAAGCAGATATTTCACCGCCTCCACAAAATCCATACCGTAAAAATGCTGCATAAACTGAATCGGTCCGCCGCCTATCTCACGGCTGTGTCTGTACCAGCGGTTTCTGTCTATCACCGTACTGTCGTATCTCATCCATCGATAAACCCTGCCCTGCTTTTTGAGTTTCTCTCCCTGCCCTTGCAGCATAGCCGTAATATCTATACCGCTTGCCCTTTGGAGCTGCTCATCGGAAAATCTTTTCTTTTTCAAAACACAATCACCTCATTTTCATACCAAAACTCTGCTTTTTCCTGATGATATGTTTTCTTTTCTTAGAGTCAACAATGGTTTTGTAAAATCCTTCCGTTTTTCTTTCCGTATCGTTTTCAATGATACTTGCAAGTCTGCAAAACAAATTTGCGGCAGAGGATATAACTTTCGGATTTATATTTTTTACCCGACTGTCCGTATCGGCTTTCGGATTATCGGTTGCAGGTTCTTTATATTCGCCGTTTTCGTCATTCTCCGGTTCTTTGTTTTCCGTTTCTTCATCAACAAAAATGCGACTGTCTCCGAGCTTTTCAGCCTCCGAAACAATCGCATTTTTCAACTTTTTGAATTCTCTATTCTCCCAAAGCGGTGCAAACTCAACATCTTTACCCGTATAAATTCCGTATATTTTCCGCTGCAATATACACCATTCGTTATACAGCCTCTGCACATCTTCGTCCTTTGAAATGATTTTCAGAATTTCATCAACTTCTTTTTTTACCTTCGGCGGCAGATAACCGTACACCTTTTTTCCTTTGCAGTGTTTTAGGCTGATCGAAAGATTAACAAGCATCTCACACAATTCAGACTGCGAGTAATCTTTTTCTCGGATACTGTCTGCCAGTGCTTTTATTTTCGCCCTTGTTTCTTCCGCCAGCTTTTCTCTCGCTTTCGTTTTGTCATCATAAGATACTGCGGTATTTGAAATCGTTTGTCATAGCAATAGATATAAAGGTCGTAGTTTCCGTCATCCGAAATTGTCCTGATATCGTACTCATAATTTTCACTTTCAACAAACATTCCGTGCGAATTGCTTTCGGGCTGCCGCATCAAGCATATCAACATACTCAAAAATCGCTATGCCGTATTTGTCATTCAGCATTTTCAAGTCTTTGATACTAATGTGCTTAACTTCTTTTTTCGCTCTTGCCGCAGTTTCTGATATATCAATTACAACTTTCCTTTTATCGGCAACCTCACCGTAAGAGTCAGCCGTGCAAATTATATGCTCCGCCAAAAGACCGATATCCCTTAATATTTCTTTCCCTTCATTGGTTACCATAACTTTTTCCTCCTGTTTTTGACCACAAAAAAAGACGGTACATTCTTTTTCAGAACATACCGCCTACATGGTCATTTCAATTTTTTCCTGTTTTGTTTCAATTCCAAGCGCATCGTATCGCTCCCGCATATATTCCGCAGGAGACATTTCAAGCGCCCGTCCTGCTGCTCCGTATGACGGAAGACCGTTTTCATTCTTAAATTCTGTCTGTTTCGGAATATTACCGGTTCGGAGCATAAAGTCGTCAATAGCCTCCATAACCTCCGGCTTGTCCCACACTTTTTGCCCGTCAGTGTGTTTTATGTCGAGGTTCTTATCCTGCTCTGCCTTCTGCTGCATCCACTGCCCCAATTCTCGGCTTAAAATTTCACTGATATACTTCTGTTTCGTAATCTTTGTTTCCTCAACAAACTCATCAAGCTTGTCAAACAGCTTGCTGTCAATTTTAACGGCTAAAATCCTGCTCTCCGACATTTTTTCACCTCCCTCATTCTACATTCCACCCATTGTCATTTCCTCTGACTGATTATCCTCGCCCAATATTTCTGCGAGCGTCAAGCCTTCAAGCAAAACAGCGCCGTTATCACAAAATTTACAGTCGCATTCATCCATGACAGATTCGGCATACTGTTCAAACATAAAAAACTCCTCAATATCTTCATCTATATAGTAGTCATCGTTTTCATCTATTAAAGCCCGACCTAACCCTTCTTTATCGTATACATTATCAAAATATCGGAAGCTGTCTATGTTGTTTTCAAGTTTTATGATTGACGCACTGTCGTATCTGTCCGCAAAATCAATAACAGCCTCCAGCTTGTCAAGTTCATTATTTTTTTCTGCCCTTTCAACTGTGTGCAGCACATTATTTGCCGCATACAGATTTTCGCTTGCTGTAATATCCTGCACTCTTTCAAACCACAGATTATCCGTTTCCTTATCCTCTAACTTGATACTGCATTCATCACTATTTGTTGCTCCGAGTCTTTTCAATGCTTTTTTTATTGCAAGTTCATGTGTCGGCAAATACAAATATTCTGTTCTGTCTTCTTTTTCCAGCTCAGCAAAAATCCTGCATTGGTCATAAAGGTATTCCGGGAAATTATGCCCGTCATATTCATTTATGAACTTCGCTCCCTCGTGTTCAAACAGCATTCCTTTTTCGGTCACTTTACCTTTTCCTGAATTCATAAGCTCCCTTCCTATTTTAGCGAGATCAGCATTTTCCATCTCACCGGGATTCCACCCGATATGCACTGCCTTAAAATGTGTCTTTCCGATGATCTCCATACTGCTCATATCCTGCACAAGTGTGTAGTTATATATGTTATATGTAATATTTATCATTTCCGCAACACTTCGCGGCTCTCTCGTTTCGCACACGGCTTCAAAAATATTTAATTCGTTCTTATCAAAACTGTCAAGGCATTTCGCAAGAAAGTTCAGTTCATCGACATCGGCAAAATCAGTTACAAGCCATTTTAATGCGGCATAGTTCGTTCCTATCACATACTGACTCGTTTTTAACTTATCCTTCACCCCCAACTCATCAAACTTTGCTGACAAAAATTCCTCATTGCAAGGAAACTCTATGGTTGTTTGATTTTCCTCAAATCTAAAATCAACGGTAAACATTTAACTCACCCTTTCGCTACATTTTTTGTTCCTGCTGCTGATCCTGCTCATCAAGCGTTGTCAGCCGTTTATCAAAATCGGGAATACTTTCTTTTAGTTTTTCCTTCACATCGGCAAGTATATTTTCAACATCGCTGCTTAATTCAAATCCGGCAGACAATGTATCTTCAACACATCTGTATAATTCAAACCATTCATCAACAGAGTATATTTGATTTTCAGGCAATAAACCTGTGCGCTTTACGAAATCCTCTTTTGCTCTTTCGTAATCTTCATAATAGTGTCCGTGGTCTAAACTGTTATTTTTACAGTCCCAAGTCACAAATTCAAAGCTGCCGTTACTATGCTCCGTTCCGGCAAGAACAACATCGTTATACTCCAGTAGTTTTTTGTACGATGCATTAAGGTCAACCGCCGTTAATTCCGGGCTGTTATCCATCACTTTAAGAAACTCTTTTGTGTTGCGTACATCATTCTCTATTTTGCCACGAAGCTTGTTAACGATATTTGAGTATTGTTTGCCGGCTGCATAAAAGATACCGCCTTTACTGTCAATTTTGAAAATAGCTTTATCGCCCTCTGAAATTTCAATGCTGTCATCTGCAAGTTTCACCTCCTGTTCTAATTGATTTTCAAGCTTAGTGTACATCTGCTGTAAAAATTTTTTCTCATTCATTTTTTTCATCCTTTCATTTTTGGAAATACAAAAAAAGACGATAATCTCTATTTAGAAACTATCGTCTTAATTTATCCATATTAAGTTGTGTTGTGGTTCAAAACCATTATGTTATACTGTGCATCTATTTTGTACATTAGCATTTTTTGAATTGATTTTATATTTGATTTTTACGGTGTCCCCGGTTCAAGTCCGGTCAAACCGGTGGGTGCATCTACTGTTTTTTAGTCAAATCGAATTTTTCAAAAATGCTCAAAAACCGCATAAGAATGCGGTCAAAACAGATTGCATCTATTTTGACCGCTTTTTCTGGGTGCAGGGGAGGGATTTGAACCCCCGACCTCCGGGTTATCACTTCGTGCCGGTCGCCGTCGTGTGTCGCGTATTTTCGCCTGTTCGGCTCTATCCGCTCGCACTTTGGGCGACACCGCTTACAAAAACAATTCACCGAATTGTTTTTGCCTCGCTAACCCAACGAGCAACGCTCGTCGGTCTCATAACTCTCAGCACTAAAAAAAACGAACCGAATCGGTTCGCCATAATGTGGGTGCAGGGGAGGGATTTGAACCCCCGACCTCCGGGTTATGAGCCCGACGAGCTACCAAACTGCTCTACCCTGCGATATTTAATTGGTGCCGGAGACCGGGATCGAACCGGTACGGGATTAAGGTCCCACAGGATTTTAAGTCCTGGGCGTCTGCCAGTTCCGCCACTCCGGCGAGCTTCGCTCGGACAGCGTCTCCGCTAAAGCCTTATTATAATAACACATTTTTTTGAATTTGTCAAGTGTTTTTTAAGGCTTTTCTCCAAATATTTGTTAAATCTTAATTTTTCCTTTATTAAATATCTGCTTAAGCTTACTTCCTATTTTATTAATATGCCCAAAAATCTTTAAATAATACACATTTAAAAAAGAGAGCCAAAAACAAATGTTAATTGTCTTCAGCCCTCTTTTCGGTCTCTTAAAGTTCTTCCATGAACTTATCTATTTTATCCGCAATGTCTGCGGCATCCTTGGTTTCTATTTCATAATAGAACTTGATTTTCGGCTCCGTTCCCGACGGGCGCACAGCGCACCAGCCGTCGTCAAGGAAGAATTTCAGCACATCCGACTTCGGGATGGTTGGCTAGGAACT
>USAP01000132.1 GCA_900552775.1 uncultured Eubacteriales bacterium
CGCTGTTTGCCGAATTTACAATAGCATTGCAGACCGCAACAGTTGTAGCTCCCTCCACACCGTCCGTTACAACAGGTCTGTCCTCTGCGATACATTCGGCAAATTCTTTCACCTCGGCCGCAAGATTGTGATTGTTAACCTGCACGGGAATCTTCATTTCAATAGCCTTCATACTGCTGTCAAATGCATGGTCACAGCCGCAAAACTCTGTTTTGAAAACAGTAAACTGCGGTTTCTGGTTTTCGACAATTATTGTTCCTTTTGTACCGTAAAGACATGTTCTCATAGTATAGCCTCTCTGGCAGCCGATTGATGTCAATACCTTACCTATAACATTATTCGGGAATTTCATAATCGCAACAGTACAATCGTCCACAGGCCAATCTGTTAATGATTTTCTGTTGGCATATGCGCAAACCTCAGTCGGGTTTCCCGCAATCCACCTCAACAAATCAACAGCATGACAGCCGCCGCCCGTGACGGGATTTCTCAGATTCACCTCATCCGTTCTCCATCCCTTCATTCCGGGAATTTTGGAATAGTCATGTGCGTATTCGCTTTCAACAAAAAACAAATCTCCGATTTCGCCTTTTTCAACAAGTTCCTTTGCTTTTTTAAAAGACGGCGTATACCTGCAAACCTGACCTATCATAAGCTTTGCCTTTGTTTTATGCTCAGCCTCGAGCATCGCTCTGCAATCCTCGTCCGTTAACGCCATGGGTTTTTCGCACAACACATGTTTTCCCGCCTTTAATGCATCCACCGTAATCATTCTGTGCGACTGGTCGTTTGTCGCAACTAAAACAGCGTCTATATCGCTTTTTTCTAAAAGTTTTCTGTAATCCGTTGTGCCGAACATCCCGGGCGTTCCTGAGATTGCCTCCTTCAGCGCAGTCTCGTTTGTATCGCAAACGGCTGTGATTGCCGCATTATTGATAGTTTTTACCGATCTTAAATAATTTTTTCCTATTACTCCTGTGCCGATTAAGGCAAAATTTACTGTCTTGTTGTTCATTTTATGTATCCCTTCTATTTTGTTTCAATCTTTATATTGTCTAAGTACAGAACCGCATCATCCTTTGATTGAGGTGACGCCGTTACCGTAAAACGCGTAACCTTTGACGGCAGGCGTTTGGTAGTTGAAGTGTCGCTTTCCGCCAAATAACCGTCGGATTTATACACCTCTTTGCCGTTAATGTAATATGTAACCCACGTGCCGCTTTCCGTTTCATCCGTCTCTTCATAGACTATTTTAAAATGTGTCCAATCGCTGAAATCCATCAAGCCGAATTTTTCGGTAAGCTTTTCCGGAGAAACGCAATTTCTTTGAATGAGGGTAAATCCGTCATTTCTCGCATCGTAAATCCAGTTTTGACACGGTGAAAGATACAGCCAGAATGGTTTTCCGCCGTTATTGCTGTATTCGTCTATCATCAAATCGTACTCCAAGGATATCTGTTTAACGGTGCTTTTATTATTGATTTTAAATTCTATTGATGTTTTTGCCGACGGAACCCGTGAAATTTTCAGGCATTTGTTTTTCTTGTTATAAGGGTCCTTGCTTATTTCGACAAGACTGCTTTTGTCTGCTACAAGCGGAGAATATAGCGCATTGTCATCAATGGCTTCGCCTATTTTATAAGCTTCAAAATCAATTGTTTTGCCGTTTGACAGGGTAAGGCTTTTTTCCGCAGGAACTCCGCCCTTCTTCTGAACAGGCTTTGCATTTTTTATAAGCTCTATAAACGCGTCCCTGTCTTCCTCTGTATATACAGGCGGAATTTCAATACCGTCCATGTTTAGGAAATAAAATACCTGCAGCCTGCCGTTGTACCATGTTCCTGTGCCGTTTACATCCCCTTCGGCAAGACCGAGTCCAACGCTTGCTTGCTGGCTGGCTGCAGAGGATTTGTCGGGCAGGTATGAGCAGCCGCCGTCATCTTTGACAAACACCTCGTTTTTTTCCATGGTGCTTCTAATCAGCTTCGGAACCTTTTTCAAAACACTTTTAAATGTTTCGTTTTTCAAATAGTCGTCACTGTCGGAGCTCAAAGACATTCTTGCGACAGTCAGCGTTGTCCATGTATTATACATGCTTGACGTTGAACGCGGCGAGCAGTTTTCGATAATATACATCACACTGTCAAATATTTTCTCAAAAAACGGAACAGGCACCTTTGCATAATAAAAGCAAAGACAAGCCTTCATTGCCGCGTCACTGTTAATTGTCGTGAGATCCTTGCCCGTTTCCGATCCCCAAAGACCTGTTTGCTGATTCTGAATTGACTTTAAAAAATCAATTGCTATGTCAGAGTAGCCTGCGGCTTTTATATTTTGATATGTTGCCGCAAGCGTATTTGACGACTCGTAGCAATGCTGTGCCGTATCCCACAAAAGTGTATTTTGAAGCCAATCTTTAAAGTTTTCTTCGCTTTTGAGAAATTCTTCGGCGCCGGACTTTAAATTATCTGCCGCGGCTTTATTTGCTTCCTGAGGGTTTTTTCTTTCTTCGGGAAGAGGATATTTGAACTCACCGTTACCGAATTTTTTTATTATATTCTTTGCGTGTCCCAAATCACGCCCCTGTCTGGAAACGGAAATATCCTTACCCCATTGCGGATGATAAAAGTATCCGTCATCCTCACTTTGCATTTCACGTGCAAAATTTACCATTTTTTCGGAAAATTCCTTGGGCAGCCTTGCCTTCATATCCTCAAAATCTTTAAAGACTCCCATGTTTACAAGCAGACTGCAGGCCTGATAAGTGCTTTCCAAATCGGGCAGAAAAGGATAGTTGTCTCTTGAGCTTACCGCATAATAAAACCCGCCCGATTCCGTATCGTACAGCGACGCAAGCCATTGCAGTCTTTTAAAGCTGTGCATATACTCCGTATATTCATTCAGAGCCTCCTGAATTTCCTTTGTGGTCTTATAATATACCGTTGCTTTTTTGCTTTCCGCGTCCCAGCCAACATCAAAGCCGAATGCCTCGCTTATAAAACGAAGCGGAACAAGTGTTCTGCCGTTTTGGATAACGGGCACAGCATCAAGTACGCATTCATTATCGTTTATAAAAGCGATATTCTTGCCTATTTCAAGCTTTACCGTTGTATCACGTCGTACAGCCGTTACCGTTCTTGTTTCGTCATCCCACGTAACCTTTGCCTTAATTGCCTCAAAAATCCCGCGGAGAGGCACCATCGTCCGGGAATTAAGTATAATCGCCGGCTGGTCCGTTTCAAGCTTTACATAATCGATATACACGGAAACGTCATCCTCCGCAAATGCTTTGTTTCCGCTTCCGAATGAAATAAATAATGCTGCCGATAATAAAATTACCAATAATTTTTTTAAAAATCCGGTCATCGGTATGCCCCCTTTTTATTTTGTAAACAGTAATGACATGTTTTTAAAGTAAATGTCAAATTTTGCGCTTGCCGAGCCCGAGCCCATAAAATTGCTGTTTAAAGAAAAACCAAGCTGTCTTATCGCATCATTCTGCCATGAATCAAAATTTGTCATGTCGGGATCAATATCAAGCATTCCGCTGTACACATGCTCGTTGTTAATATAAAGCGAATAACCTTTTTTGTAAATCGGTTTGGTTTCTCCGCTTGCGTCCGTATATGTGCCGTCCTGCGTATTTGTAAAAATCATTCTGATATTTGTCCATGTATTCAAAGGAATTTTGCAAACCGTTACCCAGTTTCTTGCCGTGCCCGCATTCGGAAGATTTGTTCTTGAATGTCTTGTTGGAATAATGTCAACATAGCCTTCCGTATTGCTTTTCGCAAAATAAAAGGTCGGTTTAACGTTTCTTGTCGCATCGACGGGGAAGGCTACAAAAAACTGTGCCGCGTCAATGGAGTTAAAATACACATCATAGTCGCAAATCACTTTAAGAGGGCTCCATTTCGGAAGGTTCGGATTGCCGCTGTATGCAATATTGCAGCTTTCATTTCCCGTTTTGCTTATTCTACAAGCCTTTTCACCGCTGTGATTTGCGGTATCGGGATCATCGGCAAGCTTTGTCACATCTGCTCCGCTTACCGAAAAAGCACTGCCGGGAACACCTCTTCTTATGCCTATTTCAGTGTTTGGATCGCCCTCTTTTGCGTCAAAACAATAATCGTAATATACTCCTACGGTCTCAATCAGAACTAAATATTCTTCGGAGCTGCCGTCCTCGGCCGTAACGGTATATGTCTGCGGCGCCGTAAAATCTCGCGGCACTTCCCTGTCGGCAATATCGGCGCCCTCTCCCAATACAAAGGATGGCGCAAGGGCAGTTATATTACTGTTATAGATTTCATCACTTACTTCGTATACAACGCTTTTGCTTGATTCGTATATTATTCTGTCAACATTGAATGTAACCGTTTTATTTGTGTTGTCAATATCCGCTTCGTAAGTTTTTTCTCCTATTGTTACGGCTGCCGAATAAATCCTTGTATCGTTTGAAGCAGCTTTTTTTATTGTTTTTGCCTTTACAAACGGTTTATAGTCTGCGCTCCACACAAAAGATGCCACTTCAGTTGTCTCGTCGGGCACGGGCAGTCCCGACGTCGCGGTCCGATAATAGTCTACCGCGCCGTAATCGGGTGAAAAAGCCGTCAGCTTATCAAACGATACATCCGACAAAACATTTCCGCGATATGCAGCGTGAATAATACATAAGGAATTGTCCGTCCATTCTCTGCCGGGAGTAAATTCCACCTTGCAGTTAATTTCTCCGCTTTCCGTCAGCTTTGTGATTTCTTTTTCATTCTGATAATAATGTACGGCGTGTACATTCACGCCCTCATTTTTGGCTGCGCATATCGGCGTTACCGATGTTGTTATGCAAATTACCGCCGTAGATACTGCCAATAAAATCTTTTTCATAAAAAATACACATTATTCTTCGACAAGTCCCTGTATATCTTCGACAATTTTTCCTGCATTTTCAAGAATCTGCTCTGCTT
>USAP01000133.1 GCA_900552775.1 uncultured Eubacteriales bacterium
GGAGAATAAAATACTATGAAAATAGGACCTTTTTCTATATAAAAAACACTCTCATTTTCAACGCCTGTCCCTTATCTGAAGGAAGAATGCAAGCAGATAAGCTTGATAATTCCTACGGGCACGAAAAGCTTTGGGATGACCATTTTCATACTGGAGCTTATATTGCTTATCTAAGGGACGAGTTGTGTGGGATTGCACAAATAATCGTGCAATTATCTATATTGATCCTTGTATTACACGAGCAAATGTCCTTGCCAAAATTAAAGCGGCATTTGACTTGACGGATTATGTCCTTGCGGAAGACGATCACTATTGTTGTAAAGGGTGTGTGGATTTACTTCTCGGTGACTGAATCCGCAATACAACTGTATTTACAAGAAAAGCAGACTGTGAAAACGCAGTCTGCTTTTTCTATGTTCCGAAATTGGTACATTCGTTGCTGTACAATATAATCACATGGGTGAACAAAAGAGGATCGGAGCGTGACGGTACATGTCTAATAAAAATCATTCTGGTGACAGTGCACAGTTGAGTCTTTTTGATATTTTGGGGCTTGCGGGGAATATTGACAGCAAGTATTCCTCAGATGAAATAGAGGAGGTTATAGGCAAGCTCCGTGCAGCTAAGCGTATCGCAGAAAAGCATGAGGAAAATGAACGCCGGCGCAGAGAAAAAGAAGAAGCCGAGCGTAAAGCTCGTGAAGAAAAAGAGAGAAAAGATGCACATGTCCGAGAAGTCACCTGTATGGATCTTCCTTTGGACTGGAATAACATATTCAATTCCGATGTGCGAACGCAAGGCGTTCACACAGAAAGTATTCCGGATGCGCTGATTATGAGTCTGAACACGTTAGGCAAGGTGGATATTGAATACATATCATCTGTGACGGGGACGGATTATAAGACCGTTATTTCAACCTTGAAAGGGTCAATTTATCAAAATCCGTTGACATGGAACGAATGCTTTTATCAAGGCTGGGAAACCGCCGAAGAGTACCTTTCCGGTAATCTTATGCGTAAATGGAATGCTGCAAAAGAAGCGAACAAAGAGTATAACGGTTATTTTGCGGATAATATCAAAGCAATCGAAAGGGTGCTCCCCCCGACGGTAGCTGCAAAGGATATATACATCACACTTGGCTCGCCATGGGTTCCGGCAGATATAATTGATGATTTTATAATTTATTTATTCGGCGATCCGTTAAAGCATTACAGTTATTACGGCGACAGAGAAGAAATCATGGAAGGATATAAAACTGTTCATGATGAAATAACCGGAACATGGGAGATCCCTTATAAATCCAGATATAATCACAGTGTGGGCGTAAGCCGGACATACGGAACGGAAAAGCTCGAGGCACTGCATATTTTGGAGAAAACCTTGAATATGAAAACCGTTGCGGTCACGGAGGAAGTAAGCTGTTCTGCGAATGCGTCCGGAAAAAAGCGCGTTATAAACAAAGCAGAGACGGTTGCCGCCATTGAAAAACAGCAGAAGCTTATCAAGGCGTTTCAGAAATGGGTATGGACCGATGACGCCCGAAAAGAGCGTCTTGAAATCATATTTGAAAACAATTTCAGCTGTGTGCGTAGGCGTATTTTTGACGGATCTTTTTTAGATTTCCCCACTATGTCCGACTCGGTTAAGCTGTATCCTTATCAGAAAAACGCGGTGGCAAGAATTATTTTTACGCCAAACACCTTGCTTGCTCACGATGTCGGAGCGGGTAAAACCTATGTCATGATTGCTGCCGGTCAGGAAATGAAAAGGATGGGTCTTTCAACAAAGAATATGTATGTTGTTCCGAATAACATTGTCGGACAGTGGAAGAACATTTTTTCTTCAATGTACCCGAATGCAAAACTTCTTTGTGTTGATCCCAAAAGCTTTGCCCCAAATAAACGTGAAGTGGTGCTTGAGCGTATCCGGGATGAAGATTTTGACGGAATCATCATTGCTTACAGTTGCTTTGAACAGATTCCCATATCAAAAGAGTATTATATAGAGGAACTGAAAGAGAAAAAGAAAATGGTGTCCGAGCTTGCCGCTCAGAAGGGTAAAGCTACTTCGAAACTGAAAAAGAAGAAAGAAGCCCTTGAAAAAGCGCTGTCCGAGATGGCGTTAGCTATGGATGATATGTACGATACCGTCTATTTTGATGAGCTTGGAATTACCCGTCTTTTTGTTGACGAGGCTCATAGCTTCAAGAATGTCCCGTTTGAAACCAAGGCAAATAAGGTTCTCGGTATCAACGGAAGCGGATCAAAACGGTGCCAGGATATGATGGATAAGGTCCATATGGTGCAAAAGAAGAACGGCGGAAAGGGCGTTGTTCTTGCCACTGGCACGCCGATTACCAACTCGATTACCGACGCATATATCATGCAGCAGTATTTACAGAGCGGCGAGCTTGCAATGCTTGACTTGCAGAGCTTTGACGCCTGGATCGGAATGTTTGCCGAGCGTAGTACCGAGTTTGAAATTGATGTAGATACGAGCAGCTATAGGTTGGCTACACGGTTTGCTAAGTTCCACAATCTTCCGGAGCTTACTTCTTTGCTTTCTTCCATTGCGGATTTTCATCAGGTGGACGAGTCCGCCGGGATTCCAATGCATGACGGCTACAGGGATGCTCTCATATCCAAGACACCCGCTTTTGCGGCGTATCTCGATGATATTTCACAGAGAGCCGATGATGTGCGTGAGGGCAGAGTCAGCCGCAAGGATGATAATATGCTGAAAATCACGACAGACGGCAGAAAAGCGGCGCTTGATTTGCGGCTGGTTGACCCCGGCGCAACGTTTACATATCAATCCAAGGTGGCACGATGTGCAGAAAATGCAGCGGACATTTATTTCAAGAATGTACAAAGCAAAGCGACACAGTTGATTTTTTGCGACACTTCCACACCAAAATCCGGGTTTAATATTTATGATGAATTGAAAACCGCTCTCATAAATCTCGGTGTTCCGGAGGCACAGATTGCGTATATTCATGATGCCGAAACAGAAGCAAAAAGAGCGCGGCTGTTTATGAAGGTGCGCAATGGTGAGGTCCGTATTTTGATAGGCTCGACTTTTAAGCTTGGATTGGGTGTAAACATTCAAGACAGGCTGATAGCCCTTCATCACATCGATGTTCCGTGGAGACCAGCGGATATGACGCAGCGTGAAGGCCGTATTCTCCGTCAAGGCAACGCCAACCCGCAAGTGTATATATACAGATATATCACCGAGGGTAGCTTTGATGCATATTCATGGCAGTTGCTTGAAACAAAACAACGGTTTATTTCGGGACTGCTTTCCGGATCGCTTACGACTCGCAGCGGTGCAGACATTGAGGACACGGTGCTGGATTACGCTGAGGTTAAGGCATTGGCTGTCGGAAATCCGCTTGTTAAAAAAAGAGTAGAAGCCGCCAACGAGCTGACAAGGTATCTCACTCTTCAGCGCAAGCTTGTTGATTCAAGAATACGGATGGAAAAGGAGCTCTTTGAGCTTCCGGGAAAGGTTGAACATCAGAGGAGCTTGATAACTAAATGTGAAGAAGATCTTTCCTGCTATCGGGACTGGAAAAAGGAAAATCCTCCAGCAACAGAAACCTGTTTAAAGAAAGAGAAAGCGGAAAAGCGTAAAGCTCTTCGCGAGTATATCACTTCTGCTGTTAGGGACTATGCCCTTGAAACAAGAGAGAAAACACTGATGAACTACAGAGGCTTTGATGTTGTGCTTCCTGCCAATATGATACTGGAAAAACCGTATGTTTGGTTATCCCGGCAAGGCAAGTATTATGTTGAACTCGGCGATACCGAAATCGGCAACCTTGTGCGTATTGATAATTATCTCGACACGCTGGACAACCATCTGGAAAAGCTGAAAATCGGCTTATTCAAGCTTGCCGAAAAAGAGATTGAACTGAAGGCGGAGCTTGCAAAGGATGAAAATTACAGCGAGCAAATAGAAAAATACAGTGCCGAGGTTGAAAAGCTTGATAAGAAACTGGGGGTAAACAAAAAATGAGCGATGTTAAATTGACGAATATTCCTTCTATGACTGTTGGAAAAGCGGTAGATAAGCTGTCGCACGCATACAGCACGGTAATTCAAAATAAACTTCCGGTCAAAACAATGCCGTCTATTATGCTCTGGGGGCCTCCCGGTGTCGGTAAATCGCAGGCAATACGGCAGATAGCAAAGAAAATTGAAGATAGTACAGGAAAGTCTGTAAATGTGACAGATGTTCGTTTGCTTTTGTTTAATCCCATTGACTTGAGGGGGATTCCGACATCTAATGCGGATAAGACTCTTGCCGTTTGGCTGAAGCCGCAGATTTTTCAAATGGACTCGGACGATAATATTGTAAATATCCTCTTTCTTGATGAAATATCCGCGGCACCGCAATCGGTTCAGGCGGCGGCATACCAGATAACCCTTGACCGTGTAGTCGGAGAGCACAAACTGCCCGACAATTGTATTGTTATCGCAGCGGGTAACCGTACCACAGATAAATCGGTGGCATACAAGATGCCGAAAGCTCTTGCAAACAGACTAATGCATATTGAAATCAAAGGGAGCTTTGATTCTTGGAAGAAGTGGGCAATTTCGTCGGGGATAAATGATAAGGTAATCGGATTTCTCTCTTTTAGACAGAACTATCTTATGGATATTAATTCCTCAAGTGACGATCTTGCATTCCCGACTCCCCGTTCATGGGAAATGGTGAGTAATATACTGAACGGAATAGACGATGATATCGACAATATGTATTCATTGGTTGCCGGTATTATCGGAACCGGCGTAGCTGTGGAATTCCGAACATGGGCTAAGGTATATAAGGACTTGCCGGCTGTTGAAGATATTTTTGATGGCAAAATGCCGGCATTGCCCACAAATACAGATGCTATGTATGCTCTAACGGCATCCCCAGCAATTAATTAAACTAAAGGAGTTC
>USAP01000134.1 GCA_900552775.1 uncultured Eubacteriales bacterium
CTGCACCGCCGTTATCTTGCGTGCTTTCTTTGTAAAAAATTATATTGCGGTTTTGGGCATTGAAAACTTATTGATGATGTTGCTCGCAATGTTTTTCTCCGGCTGGTCGAGAGTGTCTATAATTTCAGTAAGCACTCTTTCTTCATCATAGGATAAATACCGGAAAACTCTGTTGTGTTAAGCCTCCATCAAGAATATTCCGCCGTTTACACCGCTTTTTGTTTGGATGGGAGCGTAACGACCTAAAAAGGCAATATCGTTATATACCGTGTTCTTATGTACGGAATACTCTTTTGACAGCTCCGATAAAGTAACTTTTTCGGATTTCATCAGCAAAAGCAGTATTTCTATCCGTCTTTCAAAGGTAGACAATTTACCTGTCACAGCCGTTACACCTCCTTCCAAAAAACATTCTAACATTTAATGTCACAAGCTCATTGTAACTTTCAAAAAATAATTTCATAATTTCACCCTTTTGTGTAAATTTTGTTGAATTTGCACAAGAGAGAGGCGGAGCACGGCTGTGATACGGTGGCGGTTTTCTGTGATGTTTTCCCGAAGATTTGCGGTTATGTCCTTTAGGCTTATGCTTTTTGCGCTTTGCTCTGTGCTTCATAAAGTGTCCTCCGTGCCGCAGGGCATATCCGACAAAAAGCATAATTTTGTCCTATGCAGGGCAATTTTTTGTTTATGCGGTAATCGCTTTCGCTTCCTTTGCTTTGTAATATCATATAAAAAGGCACAAAAAAAGCCGCCCGGCAATAAAGGCGTTTTGCCTCTATACCGGGCGGCCTGCTGTGCCGTCGTTTGTCCTCATTTTAAGAGAACGGTTTTAATATTAAGCTTTGTTTTATTTTAGGTTTTCCAGCACACGCATAAATACCGCGGCTGCCTGCGCTCTTGTCGTATTGGCCTTTGGTGCAAAGCTCCCATCCGTATTACCTGTCATAATGGACTTTTCCGCCGCCCATGTTACAGCGTCCTTCGCATAGTCTGAAATGTCGCTGTTGTCCATATAGGCTGTGCTGCCGCTTGTCGTTATATCATATCCCTTGAATGTTGCATAGCGATAGATCATTACTACCATCTGCTCTCTGGTTATATTATCATTCGGAGCAAATTGATTTTCGGAAATTCCGAAGATTATACCGTTATTGCTTGCCCACGCAACAGCCTTTTCATAATAGCTTCCGCTTTCTATGTCAATAAAGGCGGCTGCAGCTGTCTGCGGCTCATTTTCCATTCTGTAAAGAATTGTAACAAACATTGCCCTTGTAATATCGCTTTGGGGTGCAAATTCCGTATTTGATACGCCTTTCATCAGACCGTTTTCGTATGCGTATTTCACCGAATCATAAAACCAGTCGTTTTTGTGAATGTCTGTAAACGGATTTTCCCATTCTGTCGGTTTTGGTGGGTCAACCGGATCAACAGGCTTTTCGTTTTCGTTCCACTTTGCATAAAGCGTAAAGTCCTTTGTAACCTTGCTTGCAAAATCATATTTTGCAGTCAATTTTTCATCTGTGTACCAGCCGTCAAAGGTAAAACCTTCTTTTGCAGGAGCAGTCGGCTCTTTAACAACACTATTTTTTGTTACGGAAGATGATGTAATTGCGTTTCCGCCGTTTGTTTCAAACTTAACTGTGTAGCGTGTTGTTCCGCCGCCGCCACCGCCGCCGCCACCGCCGCCGGACGAATTAACAGTAAAGCGGATTGTCTTATCAATCGTGGTCAAATTGGTGGCTGTTACACGAACTGTTGCGGTGTAAGTGCCTGCGGCCAAGCCTGTGTTGGGCTTGATGGTGAAAGTTGTGGTGCCGGATGTTGCCAGATTCGTATTAAAACCCGTCTTATCCAGCGTGAAGCTGTCGGCATTGGCTCCGGTCAGGGTCACATCCAGAGAAGCAAGAGCACCGGTGCCGGTATTGGTGATCGTAAAGGTCTCTTCGGTCTGCTCGCCGTAGCCTACGGTCCGTGCAGCAAAAGTTTTACCGTCCGGTGTGACTGTTGCCGTATAAGTCAGGGGCACATCGTCTGCCGGGACGGTGACCGTAGCGGTTGCACCTGCAAAGTGTGTATCAGTTTCCGCTATGCGGACATAGTAGGTGCCTGCGGTAAGTCCGGTGATCTCGGTGCCGGAGCATACAGTACCTGCGGGGCTGGCAAAGTTAGAGTCGGTGCTGTACTCCATAGCTGTGGTTGTACCGGTTATCTTACCGTCGGAGC
This sequence comes from uncultured Eubacteriales bacterium, assembly GCA_900552775.1. GTDB lineage: Bacteria > Bacillota > Clostridia > UMGS1883 > UMGS1540 > CALCLY01. The sequence goes on from USAP01000134.1 coordinate 2,227, forward strand.
CGCCCAAAGTGGTGGGATTCACTCCGTTCAAACCGGTAGGAGCACCGGGACTGTCAGCCTTTTTAACCGCAGCGGTTGCGGCGCTGGTAAGTGTGCCGGTTTCCTCGCTGCTGGAAATCTCCACGGTGATGGTCGAGCCGATGTCGGCCTTAACCAGCGTGTAGGTGCTGTTCATTGCGCCGGAGATGTCGGAGCCATCACGCTTCCACTGATAGGACAGCGTGCCGGTATTATTGCCGCTTTCAAGAGATGCTGTCAGGGTCTGACCGAACTTAGCCGTACCGGTGATCGTGGCTGTGCCGGTCAGGGCGGGGTTCTCCGTCCAGCGCGCGTAATATTCGCTACTTGAATCTGTATAAACTGTGTCCAGACTCAACAAAGTGCCGCCGCTTGCTGCTGTATACCATCCGTCAAAGGTGTAGTGCTCTTTTGTCGGTGTCGGCACCTGTTCCGCGGTCAACTTGCCGTCCGTACCGGTAACAAGTTCCACGCGATAACTTTCATCTCCGATTTTTCCGCCCTGCGTATAGAAGCCAACGATATATTTTGTAACGCCGCCGAGAGGACTCATAGAAAACGGAACGCCGTAAGAATATTTCACTTCGTCTATCGTATAGTTAGTATACACAACCCCCGGGTTATTGCCTCCCAAGGTGACATCTGTTTCATTCAGCTCTGCCAGTGCCAACCCGTCCTGTGCCTTGAAGTATATCCACAGAGTGTATTTAATCCCCGAAATGAACTGTGCAGAAAGCTTTGTTGCGTCAGAATAACTTCCGCCGGAGTCTGAGTATTGCCACTTATACGTGAATTCTACACCCGCCGTATTGCAGGTGACAACCGCATCCGCAACATTTTCTCCCTCCGTATATCCGGTATAGGAAAATGAAACTGCTTCTATCTCTGTTCCCGCCGCACTCGCCGTCACGCCCATGGCGGGCACGAGGGAAAGCAGCATTGCCAGTGTCAGTAAAACAGAAAAAAATTGTCTTGTCTTTTTCACATTTATATCCTCCTTTTGATGTGATATTTTACTTGCCTCCGATATTCCGGCTTGAAATTGCATTACCGCAATACTCGCATTTGCCGGAGCTTCCGGCGCGAATTCTTGTTGTTCCGCTGCATTTTTCACACACAATGTTAACAAAGCTTGTTTTACTGCCTTCTCTGCCCGAAAGAATCACGCAGGGCATGCCCTGCTTTTGCAGAGTGCAGTCACAGAATACTCCTTTGCCGAAAAGCTTCTCAAGCTCGGAAAGTACCTTGAACGGCGGTTTCCCCGATTGCTTTGCAAGCTCGTCAATTGTCACCATGCCGTCAGCATCACACATAAAGATTGAGTTGTAGCGATATGCAAGACCTGCCCTTCTGCCGTTTTTAATCCCGTTTAACAAAAGCAATCCGGACGGAACAACCATGACTATATTGGTAATCAAGTTATCGCGAAGCTCTTCGTTATACCCGGTAACCCCGGAAATAATTCCAAACAGAAAAACCGCCGTGAAGAATCCGCCTATAATCATTTGTATGTGCTTTTTTAATGTAAGCCTTGCAATTGCCACTTTTGAAATATATGTTCCGCCACCCGAAAAGATTGTTTGATTCGTCTTCATTTTCACTGCCTCCGAAATGCCATCATTCCCACTCCGATGATTGCAAGCAATATACCGGTTACTATGCCGAAAATCGAGCCGCCGCGCACTCCTTTTTTGTTCTCCCCGGCAAATTCTTCTGCTGTCATAATTCCCTTAACGGTTGTAACCGAATCCACATCCTCGGCTTCTATCAGGGTATCGCCTTTTTGTACGCCGACAATCGTATATTCGAGCGGATCGTCGGGCGAAACGATGCCGTAGGATATTTTTTGAGATCCGTATCCCGTCGATGAGTACATACCTGTTGATTTTTTCGGCAGCCAATTTTCTTTTGAAACGCAGTAGCGGCTTTCTTTTCCGCCCGAAAGCACCTTCCAGCCCGCATTAAGGCTTTGCTCATCATATTGCGTAAATTCGGTGTTTCTTATAAGGGGATTAAGCAGCTTGCCTTCTACCTTAAACTCACCGAGTAGGGTAGGTGCGGCGAGCATGGTTGATGTAAGTATCTCGGCGTTTATTCCAAAATTCGCCTTTTCGCTGTAGTCTGTATTCTCCGGATACCAGTCCCACACTTTTTCATCACCGCTGCCGGTATCCTGTTTATAAGTCCAAACCGTTCTTTTCGCCGTTACTCCGGGAAGCTTAACGCCCGTTATGGGATCCTGAAGCTGTTCGGCAGGTTTAAGAGTTCCCGAAACAACCACAAGCTTTCCCTCGTTTTCGGGAGTAAGCTTGCCGTCTTTAATCGTTGGCGCAGCTTTGATTTTCTCATAGGACTGCGGTGCTGACACAAGAGCTTTTATGGCAAGCGAAGCAAAGAGCAAGCCTCCTATAATCAGTATAACGCCGATTATTTTTTTCATAGTCATTCCTCCGTTCTGTAGCTATTCAAGCTTATTCGCCTGATTTTTATATTCGTCCTGTATAAATTTCGCGTCCTTATCGGTAAGAGCGTTTATAACCGTGCCGAGTGCGTCAAACTGCGCTCTTGTGCAGTGCACCGCAACGGGTTTGCAGGCATATCCGCGCGTCATACGTCCTAAATTTTCGTTTTTTACAAGTCCGAGCATAACTTCATAAAGCTCATCCGTATTGAAATAGGTTGCTTTTGCCT
>USAP01000135.1 GCA_900552775.1 uncultured Eubacteriales bacterium
CAAGTTGTATTATAAATTGATTGGAGATAAAAAATGCTTGAACTTTTGGCGCCGGCAGGCAGCCTTTCAAAGCTTAAAACCGCAATATTATTTGGTGCCGATGCGGTGTATGTAGGCGGTGAAGAATTTTCGCTGCGCACGGCGGCGGATAATTTTACGCGCGAAGAACTTTGTGAAGGTATAAGGTTTGCACATGAAAGAAATAAAAAGGTTTATGTTGCGGTGAATATCGTTCCGCGCAGCAATGAACTTGAGAAAATACGGGAGTTTTGCACTTTCCTTTACAATACCGGGGCAGACGGAGTTATTGTTTCGGATTTGGGCGCATTTTCTGTTATCAATAAAACTGTGCCGAATCTTCCCATACATGTAAGTACACAGGCGAATATAACAAATTTTGAAAGCGCGTGTATGTGGCACAAAATGGGTGCTACGCGTGTGGTACTCGCACGTGAGCTCTCTCTTGAAGAAATAACCGAAATACGAAAAAAACTGCCGAAGGAATGTGAAATCGAAACATTTGTGCACGGGGCAATGTGTGTGTCATATTCAGGCAGATGCCTTTTGAGCAATTATATGGCAAATCGTGACAGCAACAGAGGAGCCTGTGCTCAGCCGTGCAGATGGAAATACTATCTTATGGAGGAAAAACGTCCGGGACAATACATGCCCGTGTATGAAAACGACAAAGGCTCGTTTATTTTCAATTCAAAGGATTTGTGCATGATTCGCCATATAGACAAGCTTTATGCCGCAGGCGTTAAAAGTCTTAAAATCGAAGGAAGAGTTAAAAGCGACTATTATGTTGCAACAGTGATACATGCTTACAGAAGAGCAATCGATGATTTTTATGCTGAGAAACCTTTTGATGAAGAGCTTTTAAAAGAAGTATGCAAAGTTTCTCACCGTGAATATTCGGAGGGATTTTATTTTTCGCAGCCGGAACAGATATATACGTACGGTTCATATATAAGAAGCTGTGAGCTTATAGGTACCGTAAAAGAATATGACGAAGAAAACAAAGTTGCCGTAGTAGAGCAAAGAAACCGTTTCTATAAAGGAGACGAAGTTGAATTTTTGCCGCCGACAGGCGATTATATTAAATTTAGAATTGAGGATATGGAAGATTCGGACGGCAACCCGATTGACGTGGCGCCTCATCCTCAGATGACGGTTAGGATTAAAGTTCCGGTAAAATTACCGCCTCAGACAATAGTCAGAAAGGAATGTGAATGCAGTGAACCTGTCTGAAAGCATTAAGAATGCAAAAATAATAGTAATAAAGGTCGGTACGTCAACTCTTACATACCCTAACGGGAAATTAAATCTGCGCCGAATCGAGACGCTCTCACGCGTACTGGCTAACTTAAAAAATCAAGGCAGAGATGTTATTTTGGTTTCGTCCGGTGCAATAGGCGTAGGAGTCTCAAAACTCGGAATGCGCGAACGTCCTCATGACACAATCGGCAAACAGGCTGCGGCAGCTGTCGGACAATGCGAACTTATGAATATATACGGAAGACTTTTTGCGGAGTACGGGTATACTGTGGGACAGGTTCTTGTTACAAAGGATATTGTGGATCATGCTCAGAGAGAAGAAAATGCAAAAAACTCACTTCTGCGAATGATGGAACTCGGCATTATACCTATCGTAAACGAAAATGATACCGTTGCGGTTGAAGAAATAGAATTTGGAGACAACGACACACTTTCCGCAATGGTTGCCGTGCTTATCAAAGCAGATGTACTTGTTCTGATGTCTGATATAGACGGGTTGTATGATTCGGATCCGCACATAAACGAGGACGCGCACCTTATCCGAATTGTGCACGGCATCGATGACAAAATCCGCTCCATGGCAGGTGACACAAACGGAGACTTTGGCACAGGCGGAATGACAACAAAAATTCATGCTGCCGAAATAGCGACAAGCGGCGGCATACATATGATTGTAACAAACGGCGAGAAGCCTGATATACTTTATGATATATTTGACGGTATAATAGAAGGAACAATTTTTGAGGGGATGAAAAAATGACGGTATCCGAAACTGCAAAAAAGGTAAAAGATGCGGCACCGAAAATAAATAATGCATCTTTTAAAACAAGGGATAAAGCGTTAATGCTTATGGCTGAGGCTTTGCACCGCGATTGTGATGTTATATTAAAAGCCAATGACAAGGATATGAAGAGAGCGAAAGAAAACGGAATGAGCGATGCTCTCTTGGACAGGCTCAAGCTTACTTCGGAGCGTGTTGCAGCTATGGCAGACGGAATTGAGAATGTGAGAAAACTTCCGGACTGTCTTGGGGAAATTATAAATATGGAAAAAAGACCCAACGGTCTTTCGATAGGTCAAATGAGAGTCCCTCTCGGAGTAGTGGCTATTATTTATGAGGCGCGCCCGAATGTTACGGCAGATGCCGCTGCATTGTGTATTAAAACCGGAAATGCAGTTATATTAAAAGGCGGAAGTGATGCCATAAAATCAAATACTGCCATAATGAACTCACTTCGTGCGGCAGTTTCTGAAGTACTTCCGAAAGATGTGCTGACTCTTATAGAGAGCACCGACAGGGAAAGTGCGGCAGAGCTTATGAAACAGAATAAATATATAGATGTTCTTATTCCGCGCGGAGGAGCCGGTCTTATACGCAATGTAGTGGAAAATGCCACTGTGCCCGTAATTGAAACCGGTACAGGAAACTGCCATATATATGTTCATAAAAATGCAAATATAGATATGGCGGTAAACATACTTATTAATGCCAAAACTCAGCGCATAGGTGTATGCAATGCTGCGGAAAGTCTGGTTGTTGATAAAGATATTGCACCGATTTTTTTGCCTGCCGCCCAAAAAGCGCTTGATGAAAAAAACGTTGTAATTTACGGCTGCGAAAAGACGCGTAAGTATATAGATGCTAAAAAGGCTTCCGAAGAGGATTTCGGCAGAGAATATCTTGATTTGAAAATTTCCTGCTATGTGTCGGAAGATTTGAATGACGCAATAGAGCATATAAATAAATACAGTACCGGACATTCCGAAGCAATAATAACAAATGATTATACGGCTTCTCAGGAATTTTTGCAAAGAATTGACAGCGCTGCGGTTTATGTAAATGCATCAACACGTTTTACGGACGGCGGAGAGTTCGGATTCGGAGCCGAGATAGGTATAAGCACACAGAAGCTTCACGCAAGAGGTCCTATGGGACTTAAGGCATTGACAAGCACAAAATATATAATTTACGGAAACGGTCAGATTAGGTAATCCGGAGATTTTATTATGAAAAAGATTGAAACATTTGATACTACACTAAGAGATGGCGCTCAGGCGGAAAGAATTTCTTTTTCCGTGAGAGATAAACTTAAAATTGCCGCACTGCTGGATACGCTCGGAGTCGATTTCATCGAAATTAATATGCTTGATGATTCCGATATGGATTTTGCAGGGAAACTAAAAGAAATAAATCTTAAAAATTCACGTATTGCAGCGTTCGGAAGCACATGCCGAATATTTGAAAAACCTTCCCAAAACAAAGCTTTGTCATATATTGTGGACGGAGGCTTTTCGGCAGCTTCAATTTTCGGTAAAGCGTGGGATTTGCATGTTTCCGATGTTTTGGGAACAAACGGAAATGAAAATCTCAGAATGATTTACGACAGTGTTTCTTTTCTGGCAGAGAAGAAAATTGACGTTATTTTTGATGCGGAGCATTTCTTTGACGGCTATAAGAGCAATCCCGGTTACGCAATGGAAGTATTAAAGACTGCTTCGGCAGCAGGCGCATACAGGCTTGTTCTTTGTGATACAAACGGAGGCTGCTTCCCCGATGAGACATTTGATATAACATCTAAAGTCTGTGATGAATTGGGTAATGTTGTCGGAATACATGCGCATAACGATGGCGGAATGGCGGTTTCAAATTCTGTATTTGCGGTTAAAGCAGGTGCGGTGCAGATTCAAGGTACAATTAACGGAATAGGTGAAAGATGCGGAAATGCCAATCTGGCAACGATAATTGCAAACCTTCAAATAAAAAAGAATTTGAAGCTTATACCTGACGGGAATTTATCAAAGCTTACATATGTGTGCAGAGCTGTAGCCGAAACGGCAAATATTTCACTTCGCAATATGCCGTACGTAAGCCGTCAGGCGTTTTCGCATAAAGCCGGAATGCACATTGACGGAGTTATGAAAAACCCCGAAAGCTTCGAACATGTTGATCCACGCCTTGTGGGAAACGAAAGAAATTTTGTGGTTTCGGGAATAGCGGGAAGAAGCGCGCTTATCGATACAATACATAAAATAGCGCCATATATTGACAAAAATTCGCCGGAAACTTTGGCAATACTTCAAGAAATTAAAGAACGTGAACAGGAAGGATTTCAATATGATGCTGCCGATGCGTCGTTGGAATTGGTTATTAAAAAATCCCTCGGGCTTTTTAAAAAGCATTTTGATATTGGCTTGTGCAGACTTATAGATGAACACGACAGCGGCAGAGAAAGATGCTATTCTTCCGTATTTATTAAAGTTTATGTAGGCGACAGTGAAGAAATTACGGCAGCAGATTCAGACGGTCCTGTCCACGCTATGGATATAGCACTGAGAAAAGCACTTGACAGATTTTATCCCAGTTTAAGAGAAATGAAACTGTCTGACTATAAAGTTCGTGTGTTAAACAGTGAAGCGGCAACAGGTTCAACCACAAGAGTTTTAATAGAAACAACAGAAAATGGTCATACATGGACGACGATAGGTGTATCCGAAAATATTATTGAAGCATCTTTGGTGGCACTGGTAGATTCAATTGAATATAAACTCAACAGAGAGTAAATGGTGAAGTTGTATGAAAAAAGTCTATATTTACACTGACGGAGCGTGTCGGGGTAATCCGGGCCCGGGCGGATACGGC
>USAP01000136.1 GCA_900552775.1 uncultured Eubacteriales bacterium
AAATATGAACAAAATCTTAACATCGTGTTAATTTTGTCTTGACAAACAAGTGTTTGCGGTGGTATTATAAAAACAATAAAGGCAAAGGCGTCTGTTACACAGGGCTAATTTGCCTTTTTAATTTATTACGATAGGGGTAGTAGAAATGAAAAGTATCAAAAAAGCAGCAAGTATTTTCACGGCGGCCGCAGCGGCTCTTATGAGTCTGACAGGCTGCGGAACAGGCGGCTCGTCCGAAGCGATTAAAATTGGTGCTATAGGACCTGTTACAGGTGCGGCAGCAATATACGGACAGGCAGTTAAAAACGGTGCTGAAATAGCTATAGAAGAAGTAAATGCAAAGGGAGAACTAAAATTCGAACTCAAGTTTCAAGATGACGAAAACGATGCGGAAAAAGCCGTAAATGCGTACAACAACCTCAAAGACTGGGGCATGCAGATTTCTCTCGGAACAGTTACAACGCAGCCTTGTATCGCAGTATCTACCGAGAGTGACGCGGATCATATATTCGCACTTACGCCGTCGGCATCATCTACAGATGTTCTTGGTGGTCAGCCCGATAAAAACGGCAATGTAACGATACAGCGTAAAACATCAATGTTCCAGATGTGCTTTACGGATCCTAACCAGGGTGTTGCTTCCGCAGAATATATAAAAGAACAGAGTCTCGGCAGCAAAATCGGTATTATTTACAATAACTCCGATGCTTATTCAACAGGTATATACCAGAAATTCCAGACAAAAGCCGGTGAGCTCGGTCTTGATATTGTAGCCGTTGAAACATTTACCGACGATTCGGCGAACGACTTCACATCACAGCTTAATGAACTTAAGAATTCCGGAGCCGATCTTGTGTTCCTTCCGATATATTATACACCGGCTTCTATGATTCTTAAACAGGCAAAATCAATGCAGTATGACCCCGATTTCTTCGGCGTTGACGGTATGGACGGAATACTCACACTTGAAAACTTTGACACATCGCTTGCAGAAGGCGTAATGCTCTTAACACCTTTTACAGCCGATGCACAGGATGAACTTACAAAGAACTTTGTAACAAAGTATAAAGAAAAATACGGCGAGGTTCCGAATCAGTTTGCAGCTGATGCTTATGACTGTATCTATGCAATTTATGATGCATGCAAAGCAGAGGGTATTACGGCTGATATGAGTGCTTCTGATATTTGCGATAAGCTTATATCCAGATTTACATCACCCGATTTCAAAATTAACGGACTTACAGGTACTGATATGACATGGTCCGAGACCGGTGAAATTTCCAAGGCTCCTAAGGGTATGGTAATTAAAAACGGTGCGTATGAGGGTATGGATAAATAATTTCGGATTTAATCTGAGCAGAAAATAAGGCAGCCGTCTTTGCGGCTCCTTATTTTCTCATATATAAAACATGAGGTGTAACCAATGACATTTGTTTCGAATTTAATCAACGGTATCAGTCTTGGCAGTGTTTATGCAATAATTGCCCTTGGCTATACAATGGTATACGGCATAGCTAAAATGCTCAATTTTGCACACGGCGATGTAATAATGGTCGGAGCATATATTTCGTTTTGCACTGCAACTTATTTGAAATTTCCTCCGATTGTGGCAATTCTCTGTGCGGTTATTGTTTGCACGGTTTTGGGTATTCTTATTGAGGGACTTGCATATAAACCGCTGCGAAAAGCAGGGTCGCTTGCCGTTTTAATTACGGCTATCGGTGTCAGCTTCCTGCTTCAGAATATTGCTTTACTTATTTGGGGAAGTGCGCCGAAGGTATTTACATCGGTGGCACCGTTTGGATCTATATCGCTTTTTAACGGTTCGCTTATAATTACTGCGGAATCCATAATCACAGTGGCATCTTGTATAGTAATCATGGTAGCGCTCACAGTATTTACCAAAAGATCAAAAATGGGCAAGGCAATGCGAGCTGTATCAGAGGATAAAGATGCTGCAGAACTTATGGGAATAAGCGTTAATACTACAATTTCTCTCACATTTGCAATAGGAAGCGCTTTGGCGGCAATAGCCGGTGTGCTTCTTTGTTCCGCATATCCGACTTTGGTTCCGACAACTGGTTCAATGCCCGGTATAAAAGCTTTTACAGCTGCGGTATTCGGCGGAATCGGCTCAATTCCTGGAGCAATGCTTGGTGGTATATTACTTGGTATTATTGAGATTTTTGCAAAATCTTATATATCGACATCACTTTCGGATGCGATTGTTTTTGCAGTTCTGATAATTGTTCTTCTTGTTAAGCCTACGGGTATCTTGGGCAAGAAGATTACTGAGAAGGTTTGAGGTGTCGGTATGAAAAATATTAAAAGCTTAAATAAATTTACTTTAACAAATATAAAGTCTTACGGAATTGTTTTAATTGCTTTTTTAATACTTTTTCCGATGCAGTCAGCAGGGCTTATCAGTAACTCCATAAGCGGACAGCTTGTGCCAATCTGCACATATATTGTTATGGCAATTTCCCTGTCGCTTACGGTTGGCTTTTTGGGTGAGTTGAGCCTCGGTCATGCAGGTTTTATGAGTGTAGGTGCATTTACAGGTGTTATTGCCGCTTCATGCCTGAGCACGGTTGTTCATTCTAATGCTCTTCTGCTTTTCCTTTCCGTTTTAATCGGAGGTATTTTTGCCGGAATTGCGGGATTTATAATAGGCATTCCTGTTCTAAGGCTTCGCGGTGACTATTTAGCAATTGTAACATTGGCTTTCGGAGAAATTATAAAAAATATTATAAACTGTCTTTATGTCGGCGTTGACGCTTTTGGTATTCACGTTGGCATGAAAAGTGCCGAGGCACTTGAAATGGTAAACGGAAGACTTATTATAAACGGTCCGCAGGGTGCGGTCGGTATAACAAAACTTTCAAGTTTTCCGGCAGGTGTAATTCTTATTGTTTTCGCGCTTTTTATTGTTTTAAATTTTGTCAACAGTAAAAGCGGGCGTGCCGTAACGGCAATCAGAGATAACAGAATTGCTGCTGAATCCGTAGGAATAGGAGTAACCCGATATAAACTTACGGCATTTATAACATCTGCCGTTTTAGCTGGAATGGCAGGAGCTCTTTATGCTATGAATTTTTCAACAATTGCGGCGAAGAAGTTTGACTTCAACACTTCAATACTTATACTTGTATTTGTTGTTTTGGGCGGTATGAACAATATTCCCGGAATTATTATTTCAACGGCTCTTCTTTACATGCTGCCGGAGCTTTTAAGGGGTCTTTCAGACTATAGAATGCTCATTTACGCAATAGTGTTAATTGCTGTTATGCTTCTTACAAACAGTGTCGGAGCAAAGCGGTTTATGGATGTTATTAAAGAAAAATTTTCAAGAAAAGCTGTAAAAGCAGAACGGAGGAATAACTGATATGTCAAAAATGGTACCTGTTCCGAGTAACTCCATTGTTCCGGAACGCGATATAGATAAACCCCCTGTTCTTGAAACACATCATCTTGGAATTGATTTCGGCGGTTTAACGGCGGTTGATGACTTTACACTTACTGTGGGAAGAACGGAGATTGCCGGATTAATAGGGCCTAACGGCGCTGGAAAGACAACTGTTTTTAACTTGCTTACAAATGTGTACAGTCCCACAAGAGGTGTTATTCTTCTGGACGGACATAACACAACAAGAAAATCAACACCTCAGCTCAGCAAAATGGGAATTGCGCGTACTTTTCAGAATATCAGACTTTTTGCCGATATGACGGTAATGGATAATGTAAGGGTCGGATTGCATAATTCAATAAAACAGTCTTTTGCCGAATCGGTTACTCATCTGTTCGGTTACCGTAATTCCGAACGTCAGTCAAAAAAAGATGCTTTGGAGCTTTTGGACTTTTTCCATATGGCTGATTTGGCTGATAAGCAAGCAGGTTCACTGCCTTACGGTGAACAAAGAAGACTTGAAATAGTGCGTGCTTTGGCAACAAAACCGCTTATTATTCTTCTTGATGAACCCGCAGCCGGAATGAATCCTTCCGAAACCGCAGAGCTTATGGAAAATATCAGGCATATCAGAGACAGCTTTAAGATTGCCGTTATGCTTATTGAGCATGATATGAATCTTGTAATGAATGTATGTGAAGGAATATGTGTTTTGGATCACGGCAAGATTATAGCAAAGGGTTCACCTGACGAAATTAAATCAAATCCTGCCGTTATAGAAGCATATCTCGGTAAGAAGACGGAGGGCTGATTTTATGATGTTGAATGTAGATAATATAAATGTTTATTACGGTCAGATTCATGCGCTTAAGGATGTATCACTTGAAGTAAAAGAAGGAGAAATTGTTGCACTTATCGGCGCTAACGGAGCGGGAAAATCCACTACATTACGCGCAATTTCCGGACTGCTTCGTTCAAGAACCGGATCTATTTCGCTTATGGGTGAAGATATATCAAAAACAGAAGCATCCAAGCTTGTGTCAAAGGGTCTTGCTCATGTCCCTGAGGGCAGACGTATTTTTCTTCAGATGACTGTTTTGGAAAATCTTGAGATGGGTGCATATACAAAACCTGACAATGTTAAAGCCGGTATACAGGATGTTTTTGAACGTTTCCCGAGACTTAAACACAGAAAAGATCAGATTGCCGGAACGCTTTCGGGCGGTGAGCAGCAAATGCTTGCAATGGGACGCGCTTTGATGAGTAAACCGAAGCTGCTCATGCTTGATGAACCTTCAATGGGATTGGCTCCTATACTGGTTCAGCAGATTTTTGATATTATTAAAGAGCTTCATAAATCCGGAACAACCATTCTTCTTGTAGAGCAAAACGCGGAAATGGCTCTTGATATAGCAGACAGAGCTTATGTGCTTGAGTCGGGAATAATTAAGCTTTCCGGCACAGGTCATGAACTTGCGCAGAGTGATGAG
>USAP01000137.1 GCA_900552775.1 uncultured Eubacteriales bacterium
AATTAAATAAAGAAAGGGGGAGCTATCATGAATGACGACATTAAAAAAGTCGCTATAAGATTGCGCGAAATGCGCGAAATCGACGGAAAAACAACCGAAGATCTTGCACGTTATCTCGGAATTACGAACGAAAAATATCTTGAATACGAAAGCGGAGCCGTGGATATGCCCATAAGCTTTTTATCGGAGGTGGCAGCATACTTCGGAGTGCAGGTTTACGAACTTCTCTCCGGAGACGAGCCGCGCCTTAAAGTGTATCAGCACGTTAAAAGCGGAAAGGGCCTGACAATAGAAAGAAGCAAGCAGTATGAGTATCAGCATCTGGCATATAATTTTGCGGATAACAAGGTGCTTCCTCTGCTGGTGACCGTCGATCCTCTGAAGGAGGGTCACGAAGTTTATACAAACGTACATGTGGGGCAGGAGTTTGACTACTGTCTCGAAGGAAAAATTTTAATACGCATAGATGGCAAGGATATTATACTGAATGAAGGGGACAGCATTTATTATGATTCCTCATATCCGCACGGCATGGCGGCAATCGGCGATAAGCCGGGAAAGGTTCTTGTCATTGTAATTTAGGAGAGATTTTACAGTGGACATATTATCAAAATACATAAACAGAAGCGAGTTTGACTCGTATGAGGATTTTAAAGAAAATTTTAAAATAAATATACCGGAGGATTTTAATTTCGGTTTTGACGTTGTGGACAAATGGGCTGAGATAGACCCTAAAAAGCGTGCGCTTGTATGGTGCAACGATGAGGGTGACGAAAAAGTTTTTACGTTTACCGATCTTAAAAAACTTTCCAACAAGACAGCAAACTTTTTCAAAAGTCTCGGTATAAAAAAAAGAGACCATGTAATGGCTGTTCTGCGCCGCCATTACGAATACTGGATTGTTGCGGTGGCGCTGCACAAATTAGGTGCGGTTTTGATTCCGGCAACGGCGCAGCTTAAAACAAAAGACGTGATTTACAGGGTTCACGCCGCAAGCGTTGACGCGGTTATAACTGCGGACGATTCGGGTCTTGCGCATATTGTGGATGAAGCGCAGAAGGTGTGCCCGTCTTTGAAATACAAAATAATGTGCGGTCTTCCTCATGACGGATGGCTGACATTTTCGGAAAGCATTGAAAAATGTTCGGACGTATTCGAAAGACCCACGGGTGAAGAAGCTACGCATAATGAAGACACAATGCTCATATATTTTACATCGGGAACCACAGGTTACCCTAAAATGGCGCAGCACTGCTTTACTTATCCGCTCGGACATATCATAACAGCAAAATTCTGGCACAACGTACAAAACAATAAGCTGCATATGACGGTTGCCGAAACAGGCTGGGCAAAGGCTTCATGGGGTAAAATATACGGACAGTGGATTTGCGGAGCGGTTCAGTTTGTTTATGACTATAACACAAGATTCACACCAACCGATCTGCTCAAAAAAATAGAGGAACACAAGATAACAACTTTCTGTGCTCCGCCGACAATTCTCAGATTTCTTATTAAAGAGGATCTGACAAAGTACGATTTGAGCAGTCTTGAATACTGCACAACGGCAGGTGAGGCGCTGAACGCGGAAATTTTCAAGCAGTTTTACGATGCTACGGGAATAGAAATCCGCGAAGGATTCGGTCAGACGGAAACGGTTGTGGCGCTTGCCACATATCCGTGGATCGAGCCGCGTCCGGGTTCGCTCGGAAAACCTTCTCCGGGATATGAAATTCATCTTAAAAACAGCGACGGTGAAGACTGCGAAGAGGGAAGCACGGGTCAGATTGCGATACGCACGGATAAAATGATGCCGTACGGTCTCTTCAGAGGATACTATCTTGATGAGGAGAAAACGGAAGCATGCTGGCATGACGGCTATTACTACACGGGAGATCTGGCATGGTGCGATGAAGACGGATACTACTGGTATGTAGGCAGAGCGGACGATATGATAAAAAGCTCGGGCTACAGAATAGGACCGTTTGAAGTTGAAAGTGCGCTTATGGAGCATCCTTCGGTTCTCGAATGTGCCGTAACCGCAGTGCCGGACGATATACGCGGACAGATTGTTAAAGCTACGATTGTTCTTGCGAACGGATATGAAGGTTCCGAAGAGCTTGTGCGCGAGCTGCAGGTTCATGTAAAGAAAAACACCGCACCTTATAAATATCCGCGTATTGTTGAGTTTGTGGAAAGCCTTCCGAAGACGGCAAGCGGAAAGATAATGCGTACGGTTATAAGGGATAAAGACCTCAAAAAATATAATAAATGAGATGATGGCGCATGATTGATTTTCTGGTAAGGCATTTTGTCGGTACGGAAGATATTAAAACGCATAACGCGCGGAAAAAGGCGGGCTTCCTCGGAAGTACGGCCGGAATAATTGCAAATATACTGCTTTTTATTTTAAAGTTTACGGTGGGAGCTCTGAGCGGAAGCGTGTCGGTTACGGCGGACGCTTTTAATAACCTTTCCGACACAGGCTCCTGCATAGTAACGTTTATAGGCTTTAAAATAGGCGACAAACCCGCAGACGCAAAGCACCCGTTCGGATACGGGAGAATTGAATATATTTCGGGGTTTGTTGTTGCGATTTTAATTATTTATGCCGGAGCGGAACTTGCAAAAACATCTTTTATAAAGATGATAAACCCGGCGGAAACGGAGTTTACATTTTTGATGCCGCTGCTGCTGCTTTTATCGATTCCCGTGAAGCTTTGGCTTTCGGCGTTAAACGGAAAACTCGGCAAAATGACGGATTCACCCGCAATGGAGGCGTCTGCCGCGGACAGCCGCAACGATGTTATCGTAACGTGCGCTACGATTGTTTCCGCGGTTTTGGTGAAGCTTACGTCTTTTTATGCGCTTGACGGAATAGTCGGTGTTATTGTAGCGCTGTTTGTTCTTTTTTCGGGTATCTCAATTATGCGTGAAACGCTTGCGCCGCTTTTGGGCGAAGCGCCAAAGCTTGAGCTTGCCGAGCAAATTGAAAAGCTAATCTTAAGCGGAGAAAATGTCTGCGGCGTGCACGATATCATTGTTCATAATTACGGCCCGGGCAAATACATAGCCTCGGCACATGCCGAGGTGCCGGCTGACTGCGATATATTAAAGGTTCATGATGAAATTGACAATATTGAGCAGCACATTGCCTCGAATCTGGGCGTTCTTATGACAATTCATATGGACCCTGTGGAAACAGATAACGAAAGTCTTAATAAAATGCGGCGGATGCTTTCCGAAACAATTTCGGAAATAGACCAAAACATGACGTTTCACGATCTTCGCGCCGTATCGGGCGATACGCACACAAATCTTATATTTGACGTTGTTGTGCCGAAAAAGTGCAAACTGAGCGATGATGAAATCAAAGCGCGCATAGACGAGGCGCTTGATCCGTACTACAGAACCGTTATTGTATTTGACCGCGCCTATATATAATAGTAATATAATCACCTTGTGTTAAATAAATATGATGTGAGGTGATTTTATTTATGAAGCTTCTGACATACATACTTCCTGCGGACGCGCAGCACAAACACGGCTTTTTTGCCGATGTACGCATAGATGCCGAAAAAACATTAAGAATACTTTACATTGACGAAAAACCGCGTTTCCCGGGTTCTCTTTTCTCAAAAAGGAAAATAAGGGAAACACTTTCGGGGAGCATTTTGTATAAATGCGCTTTGGCGGAAAAATACAAAAATGAAAAAATTTTTTCCGACGGAAGGGGACTTTTTTGGCATCACATGAAAGAAATACTTTTTACCGCGGCAAACGCCGCCGATATGCCGGAGTTTGTAATTTTCTCCGTCAGCGTACGGGATATATCGAAATTCAGCGATATTATCATGTCGCGGTGCCGCGTTTCTTTTCTCACAACGCCTGCGTGCGCCGATGTAATGAACGATATTATGATGGAGGAATTCGGCGTGCCTTCAAGCGCTTCTTCGGCTGTGCGGCTCGGAGGTAAAACAGCGGTTATCATGCCGGGCGGAGAAATATTTTCGGTCGACGGCGCTGAAAATATTGTAAATTTAAGCGGAAAAAAAATGCCGCAGAGCGCGGTAACTCCGGATAGTGTGAAATATACTCTGCCGCCGCAGCTTCGTCTTGCGGCAGATGCGCTGTACAGCCCCGAAAGGCTGCAGACTGCTCTCGATTTTTTCGGCATTTCGTACGATAAAACAGCGGTTGCTTCGGTAAATTCTTACAAATGATTTGAAAAATGATACAAATTTGCTTGGTTCTTATTAACAAAAGGCTGTATTTTTACTCTTGACATAACAGAAATAAAGTGTTATAATACATGCTACTGGCAATCGAAAAGGAGAAATCCGATTCGTATAAACATAGGAGGTTGGAATAATGGTAGAGGAAAAACAGGTGGTTGTTACCGCCGAAGGTCTTAAAAAACTTCAGGACGAACTTGAATATTTAAAAACCGAAAAAAGAAACGACGTCAGAGAAAAAATTCAGACGGCTCTGGGATACGGAGACCTCTCCGAAAACAGCGAATATGATGAGGCGAAAAATGAGCAGGCGCAGGTTGAGACAAGAATTGCCCAGCTGGAGCAGATGCTTAAAAATATTAAACTTATAGATGAAAACGATTTGGACACCGATACCGTAAACTTAGGTTCGCACGTTTTGGTGCACGATGTGGATTTTGACGAGGACGTTGAATATACAATAGTGGGTTCCACTGAGGCAGACCCGGTGAAAAGCAAAATATCGGATGAATCGCCCGTAGGCAAAGCGCTTTTGGGCGCGTCGGTAGGCGATACGGTTACGGCTCAGCTGCCGGACGGTGACACCGCGGATTTTAAAATTTTGAAGATATTAAGATAGCAAACCCCCGGCCGCCTGTACTACCGGGGCATCG
>USAP01000138.1 GCA_900552775.1 uncultured Eubacteriales bacterium
GGCTCTCATTGATTTTTTTGTTTTTGCCATTTTCCTACCCCTTTCAATTAATTAATTAAAAATTTTTTATTATATTTGTGCCGCGCACAAATTATAACCTCGCGTTCTTTTCATGCAGTGGGTATTTCTGCAAACCGCACAAGCCCTCCGCCCGTGCAATGCGAGATTCGCGGAGCATGCTCCGCAAGCCTGCTTTCCCCCTTTCTGAAAAGTGCCGTATATAAGCTGACAGTCTTCACAACTTATCACACCTTATACAACTGTATACTCATTATAACTCGACTTTTCGATTTTTGCAATAGTAAAATTAAAAATTTTTCGTTTTTTTTCCTGTATTTTATTTGTTGATTCTACACTACACAAACAAATGTTTTTGTAATTTATGCACAAATGTTCAATTATCAAGCCAAAACTATATCCGCAATGTCCGCCGCTTTTGAAACGATTTTCTCGGCGCCGGCATTTTGAAGCACATCCCGGTCTCTGAATCCCCATGTTACGCCAACCGTGTGCATAAGCGCGTTTTTTCCCGTTTCGATATCCACATCGGAGTCGCCTATAAAAAAGCAGTTTTCTTTTTCAAAGCCTTTTGCAATCTCATTCGCCACGGCAGGGTCGGGTTTTACCTTTTCATTATTATACGGGCCGCGCACAACGGAAAAAAGGTCTTTCCCGAAAATTTCATCTATCATTATACTTGTGCTGCTGTGCGGCTTATTTGAAAGCACCGCGAGTGTGACACCGTTTTCATGAAGTTTTGAAAGCAACTCTCTTATACCGTCATACGGTTTTACAAGATAGAGTGCGTCGGAATTGTATTTTTCAATATAAACGCTCAAAACCTTTTCGGCGTCAAGCTCGGAGCCGTTATACCTCAGCGAACGGGAAATAAGATTTTTCGCCCCGTTTCCGACAAACGTGCGGATTTTTTCCGTTTCGATAACCGGAAGCCCGAAATGCTTCATGGTATCGTTTACATAATACGCTATGCTGTCAAGCGTGTTTAAAAGCGTACCGTCAAGGTCAAAAATGCATAGGTTTTTCAATCTGCCGCTCTCCCTTCGAGTATCGGCCCCGTTTCATCGGCAAATTTTTCAAATCTGCCCTCCTCAAGAGCCTCTCTGATTTCTTCCGTAAGCTTATTGTAAAAATAAAGATTATGCAAAACCGCCATGCGCATCGCAAGCATTTCTCCGGCTTTGAAAAGATGTCTCAAATACGCTCTTGAAAAGCTTCTGCACGCAGGGCAGCCGCAGCCCTCCTCTATGGGGCGCGGGTCGCGCGCGTATTTTGCATTGTTTAGATTTACAACGCCCTTATGCGTAAACAGATTTGCATGCCTTGCGTTTCTTGACGGCATTACGCAGTCGAAGAAATCTATTCCGCGGCGCACGCCCTCGAGAATGTTCCGCGGAGTTCCGACTCCCATAAGATACCTCGGCTTATCCTCCGGCGCATGCGGCAAAACAACGTCCAATATATGATACATTTCCGCGTGGCTTTCGCCCACGGCAAGACCGCCTATGGCGTATCCGGGCAAATCAAGCTTTGCAATTTCTTTCATATGATTTATTCTTATATCGTCATACGTGCCGCCTTGGTTTATTCCGAACAGAAGCTGATTTTTGTTTATTGTGCCCTCCTCGGAATTTATCTCGCGGAGCTTGTCCTTGCACCTTTTAAGCCAGCGCGCGGTTCTGTCGGCGGAGCGCTTTACATATTCGTACGGTGCCGGATTTTCCACACATTCGTCAAACGCCATTGCAATTGTTGAGGCAAGATTTGACTGTATTCTCATGCTCTGCTCGGGTCCCATGAAAATTCTTTTGCCGTCCACATGCGAATTGAAATAAACGCCCTCCTCCTTGATTTTGCGCAGTGAGGCAAGCGAAAAAACCTGAAAACCGCCGCTGTCTGTCAGAATCGGTCTGTCCCAGTTCATAAACTTATGAAGGCCGCCCATATCGCGCACAAGCTCGTCACCCGGGCGCACGTGAAGATGATAGGTATTTGAAAGCTCCACCTGACAGCCGATTTCTTTAATATCCGGCGCCGACACGCCGCCCTTAATTGCCGCGCACGTTCCTACGTTCATAAAAACCGGGGTCTGAATCGTCCCGTGAACGGTTTCCATCACGCCGCGCCTGGCATTATTCTCTTTTTGAAGCACCTTAAACATATGTAATCCTCTTTATAAATTTTTTGCGTAATACTTTATAACAACTTTTTGCGGCTCTGCGCCTTCTTTTGCGGGCGGATCAAACTCCGTCACGCACTTGACGTATTCCGCAAAGCCCCATTTTTTATATCTTTCCGAATTTATAATATCTCCGTCCTCAACGCCTATCGTAAGACGGCTAAAGCCCATGTCGGCAAGATATTTTTCCGCAAAGCGGTAAAGCTTTGAAAAATACCCCTTTCCGCGGTATTCCTTGTCCGTTCTGAAAGCCATTAAATATGCCGTTTTGTCATCGACAAGCCCTTCCGGATATTTTAGCTCGCCGCACTTTACGGCTGCTGTTGCCTCGGCTATTACGGTACCTCTTAAAAAGCCGTAAAAGCAAATTCTTCCGCCGCGCTTTACGCCTTCCTCGAATTTCACCGCCCATTCCTTCCATGCCGCGTCATGCGGATTTCTCATCACGAGCTTTTCCCAGCGTTTTTTAACCTCGTCCGAAGCTGCAACGCGGCAAACATAGTCATTCATGCTTTTCTCCCTTCCGGCAAATAAACATCGCGTCGCCGAAGCTGAAAAATCTGTACCGTTCTTTAACGGCTTCTTTATATGCCTTCATTATATTGTCCTTGCCCGCCAGCGCCGAAACAAGCATAATGAGTGTGGATTTGGGCAAATGAAAGTTTGTAAGCAGGCAATCAACAACCTTGAATTTGTACGGGGGATAAATAAAAATACTTGTATCCCCGGATTTTGAAGGCAGATATCCGTTTTCATCCGCAGCAGATTCAAGCGTTCTTACAGACGTTGTGCCGACCGCTATAACCCTGCCGCCTTCTTTTTTTGTTTTATTTACAATATCCGCCGTCTCTTTCGGAACGCTGTAATACTCGCTGTGCATAACGTGCTTTGTCACGTCCGAGACCTTGACGGGGCGAAATGTTCCGAGCCCGACATGAAGCGTTACATAAGCTATATTGACGCCCATTTTACGAATCTCATCGAGCAGCTCGCGCGTAAAGTGCAGCCCTGCCGTCGGTGCGGCCGCGGAGCCGGGTTCTTTGGAATAAACTGTTTGATATCGCTCTTTATCGTCAAGCTTTTTCGTTATGTAGGGCGGCAGCGGAACTTCTCCGAGCTTATCGAGAATTTCCTCGAAAACGCCCTCGTACGTAAAGCGCACTATTCGGTTTCCGTCCTCCAAAACCTCAAGAATTTCGGCATGCAAAATATCGCCGAACACAAATTTTGCGCCCTTTTTCGCACGTTTTCCCGGCTTTAAAATAACCTCCCACGTGTTAAGATCGATTCTTCGCAGCAGCAAAAATTCTATTGCCGCCCCGGTCTCCTCTTTCACGCCGTAAAGCCTTGCCGGCATAACGCGCGTATCGTTTAAAACAAGGCAATCGCCTTTTTTGAGATAGCTTTTTATATCTTTAAACGTTTTGTGCTCAATTTCCCCGTCCCTCAAAACAAGCAAACGGGAGTCGCTTCTGCATTTGAGCGGCTCCTGTGCTATAAGTTCTTCGGGAAGCTCGTAATCAAAATCTTCCGTAGTCAAAATCAGTATACCTCCACACCGGTGAAATAGAATTTTATTATATCGTCACACGAAAAGCCTCTGTCCGCCATCGCTTTTGCGCCCCACTGGCTCATGCCCACGGCGTGACCGTAGCCCTTTCCGGAAAACGTGTACGTCTCTCCGTCTTCGGAACGAGTAACGGCGAAAAACTGGCTGTACAGTGAAAAGAGCGTTCTCGCCCCCTCGCGCTTTGCGTTGTATTCGCCGCGCGATCCCGTAACGCGAAGCCCCGTGACGCGCCCCGTGGGTGCGGTTTCGGTTATCTCTATATTCTGCACATCGCCTATGAGAATACTTTTTGAAACAAGTTTTTTGATAACCTCATCTCTTGAAAGCGTCACATTCCAGAAATAGCGCGAAGCTTCTTCCGGCTTTTCGTACGGGTCAAGCACGGCCTTCAGATACGGAAGCGAGCTGCCCCAAACATTTTTCACATCTTCCGTGCTTCCCCCGTCGGACGCAAAGAAAAACGCTTCTACCACATTGCCGTTATATCTTATGGCTTTGCCCGCTGTCTCGGAAACCGCTCTGCGCGTGCTTTCCGTTTCCGCCGCCGTTCCGCCGTATACCTGTGAACGCTGCGTTATTGTCAAGTCAAAGCCATAGCTTGCAAAATCGTTTCTGTGCGTCAGCGCATAGCTTCTCGCGCAGAGAGCCTGCGCCTTGAGCGCCTCATTGTTCCATGAGGGGGACATCTCTTTTCCAACAACACCCCACAGATATTCCTCAAGCCCTATAACGTTTATAACCGTTATATCACCGCTTGAAAGCCTTTTGAGCGAGACGAAGCCTCTGTACTCCGTGCCGTTTACCGTGATTTTTCCGTATGCCGGCTTGATTGCGAACTGCCCCGTTGTCCAGAACGGGTTTCCGTTTATCATAAAATCCTTTTCTCCGCTTTTTGTGATTACAATATCATCCTCAAGCATCGAAAAAAGGTAAGCGTAATTGCCGTCCTCTCCCAGGCAGATATTAAATCCGCCGCTGCTGTGCAGCGTCACGGTGTCCTGCGCCGTGCTGCCGTAAAACAGCCCGAGCCTCATTTCGGTATATTCCCCGTTATATGCGCTTACCCCGGTGCCGCAAGCAAAAACGAGCGCCGCACACAAAAGCATAACAATTAT
>USAP01000139.1 GCA_900552775.1 uncultured Eubacteriales bacterium
AGCTTGAAGGACGCGGATTCTCTCTTGTTGAAGTTCTTTCCGCCTGCCCGACAAACTGGGGAAAAACTCCCGAGGAAGCAATTGAATGGCTCAGAGAAAATATGATGACATATTATCCTCTCGGTGTATATAAAGACAAGGGGGCTGAGAATAATGACTAATGAGTTTGTTATAGCAGGATTCGGCGGACAGGGTGTTCTCTTTATGGGAAAAGCACTTGCATATATGGGCATGGCAGGTGATAAAAATGTTTCATGGCTTCCTTCGTACGGCCCCGAAATGCGCGGCGGTACAGCAAACTGCCATGTAATTGTGTCCGATGACGCAGTGGCTTCGCCTCTTATTATAAACCCGACAACTCTTTTTGCGATGAATCTGCCTTCGCTCCTTAAATTTCAGGATACGGTAGTGCCCGGCGGATACATTGTAATTGACGAAACACTTATTGACCCCAAGGAAATCACAAGAAAAGATGTAAATGTTGTAGCGGTTCCCGCAGCAAAACTTGCTGAAGAAATGAACGCAAAAAAACTTGCTAACATGATTCTGCTCGGCGCTTACATTAAAAAGAGCGGTTTTGTTTCATATGAGACCATGAAAAACGGTATTGCAAAATGCATGCCGAAAAATAAACCTCAGCTGTTCGAACTCAATATGAGTGCGATGGACAAGGGTTACAATCTGTAAATTATTTAAAGGAAGGACGATATATATGAATAAGAAAAGTGTAAAAGACATTGATGTACGCGACAAGAGAGTTTTGGTTCGCTGTGACTTCAATGTGCCGCTTGATGCGGACAAAAACATCACGGATGAAAACAGAATAATAGGTGCGCTTCCCACAATAAAATATCTTATTGAAAACGGTGCGCGCGTTATTCTCTGCTCACATCTCGGAAGACCGAAGGGCGAATTCAAACCCGAATACAGCCTCGCGCCGGTTGCAAAAAGACTTTCCGAACTTTTGGGTCAGGAAGTTAAAATGGCAAAAGACGTTATAGGTAATGATGCAAAGACATTGGCAGCAAACTTAAAAGACGGCGAAGTTATGCTTCTTGAAAATGTTAGATTCCATGCGGAAGAAACAAAAAATGATCCTGAATTTGCAAAACAGCTTGCTTCGCTTGCAGATATATTTGTAAATGATGCATTCGGAACAGCTCACCGTGCACATGCTTCCACAGCCGGTGTGGCTGCATATATTCCTGCTGTATGCGGATTCCTTATCCAGAAGGAAATCGATATCATGGGAGGAGCTCTTTCAAATCCCGCCCGTCCTTTCGTTGCAATTTTGGGCGGTGCTAAGGTTGCGGATAAACTCGCTGTTATATCAAACCTTCTTGAAAAATGCGATACACTTATTATAGGCGGCGGTATGTCATATACTTTTGCAAAAGCAAGAGGATATGAAGTAGGAACTTCGCTTGTTGATGACGAGAAGATCTCATACTGCAAAGAAATGCTTGAAAAAGCTGAAAAAGCAGGCAAGAAGATTGTTCTTCCCATTGACAACGTTGTATCAAAAGACTTCCCCGATCCCATTGACGGACCTGTGGACGTAGAAACTGTTCCCGCTGACAAGATTCCGGCTGATAAAATGGGTCTTGATATCGGCGAGAAGACACGTGAACTTTTTGCAGACACCGTAAAGAGTGCAAAAACCGTTATCTGGAACGGACCTATGGGTGTTTTTGAAAACCCGACTCTTGCAAAAGGCACGATAGCCGTTGCAAAAGCTTTGGCTGAGACAGACGCTGTTACAATTATAGGCGGCGGAGACAGCGCTGCTGCGGTTAAAAATCTCGGATTCGCCGATAAAATGACACATATTTCGACAGG
The DNA here is from genome assembly GCA_900552775.1 of uncultured Eubacteriales bacterium. Taxonomy (GTDB): domain Bacteria; phylum Bacillota; class Clostridia; order UMGS1883; family UMGS1540; genus CALCLY01. The sequence continues at coordinate 1,840 of USAP01000139.1, forward strand.
CGGCGGCGCATCGCTTGAATTCCTTGAAGGAAAAGTTCTTCCGGGAATTGACTGTCTTGAAGATAAATAAAATTTGAAAGGATATGAACTGAAATGAGCAGAAAAAAATTAGCAGCCGGAAACTGGAAGATGAATATGCTTCCGAGTGAATGCGGCAAATTTATAAAAGAGCTTGCGGAAAAAGCAAAAGACGCATCAAACGATATTCTTGTATGCCCCACGGCAGTATGCCTTCCTGCGGCAATAGAAGCTGCAAAGGGAACAAACATTATGGTTGGCGCGCAGAATATGTACTTTGAAGAAAAAGGTGCATTTACAGGTGAAATTTCACCTAATATGCTTACAGACCTCGGTGTTACACATGTTATCATAGGTCACTCCGAAAGACGCGAATATTTCGCGGAAACAGATGACACGGTTAATAAAAAAGTGCTTTGTGCAATAGCTCACAAGCTTACTCCCGTTGTTTGCTGCGGTGAGACGCTTGAACAGAGAAAGAGCGGAATTACAATAGATTTCATACGCACTCAGCTTAAGATAGCTTTCAGAAACGTATCCAAAGAAGATGCCGAAAAAGTAATCGTAGCTTACGAACCCATTTGGGCTATAGGTACAGGTGAAACCGCAACTCCCGTGCAGGCAAATGAAGTTTGCTCCGCAATACGTGCTCTTTTGTGTGAACTTTACGGCTGTGATACAGCAGAAAAAATTACTATTCTTTACGGCGGCAGCTGTAATGCTAAAAATGCTGCAGAACTTTTCGCATGCAGCGATATAGACGGCGGTCTTGTAGGCGGAGCAAGCCTTAAGACAGACGATTTTACCGTTATTGCAAACGCATAAGGAAAAGGGGAGTGTTATTATGTCTAAAAAACCTCTTGCACTTATTATAATGGACGGCTTCGGCGTAAACCCCGAAGTGCGCGGAAACGCTATAAAAGCGGCAAAAACACCTAATATCGACAAGCTTTTAAAAGGGTGCCCCAATACCACGATAAACGCATCTGGCATGTATGTTGGATTGCCGGACGGACAAATGGGAAACTCTGAAGTCGGTCATACAAATATCGGTGCCGGCCGCGTTGTTTACCAGGAACTTACAAGAATAACAAAGTCCATTGACGATGGTGACTTTTTTGAAAACCCTGCATTTTTAAGTGCTGCAGAGAATTGCAAAAAGAATGACTCTGCTTTGCATTTTATGGGACTTTTGTCTGACGGCGGTGTGCATAGTCACATTAAGCACATTTTCGGTTTGCTTGAGTTTGCAAAGAAAGCCGGACTTGATAAAGTTTATGTTCATGCCATTATGGACGGCAGAGATGTTTCTCCCGTATCCGGTGCGGATTTTCTTGATGAGCTTCAGAATAAAATGAATGAGCTCGGCGTCGGAAAAATTGCAACCGTAACCGGAAGATACTATGCGATGGACAGGGACAATCGCTGGGAACGTGTTTCAAAAGCGTATGAAGCTTTCACAGGAAACGGACAAACTGTTTCAAACGCAGCGGATTATGTACGTGAATCTTATAAAAATGATGTAACGGATGAGTTTATAGTTCCTGCGTATCTTGGAGAGGGCGCAATCAAAGAAAACGACAGCGTTATTTTCTTTAATTTCAGACCTGACAGAGCAAGAGAAATAACAAGGGTTTTTGTTGACCCTGATTTCAGCGGATTTGAACGCACGTATTTTCCGCTTACGTATATCTGCATGACTCAGTATGATGCAAGCATGCCCGGAGTTGAAGTAGCTTTCAAACCGGAAAAGCTTAAAAATACGTTCGGCGAGTATATTTCCTCACTCGGAAAAACACAGCTGAGAATAGCCGAAACGGAAAAATATGCACATGTAACATTTTTCTTTAACGGGGGCGTTGAAAAAACGTATGAAGGAGAGGACAGAGTTCTTATCCCTTCGCCGAAGGTTGCAACTTATGATTTGCAGCCCGAGATGAGTGCACCCGAGGTTACGGAAGCTGTTGTTGAAAGGATAAAATCCGGTAAGTATGACAATATCATTTTAAATTTTGCAAACTGTGATATGGTAGGTCACACAGGAGTTTTTGAAGCGGCGGTAAAGGCCGTTGAAACGGTTGATACATGTGTCGGAAAAGTTCTGGACGCTATCTCGGAAATGGGTGGTATTGCTCTTATAACAGCCGATCACGGAAATGCCGATAAAATGCTTGCTGATGACGGAAAATCACCGTTTACAGCTCACACAACAAATGTTGTACCGTTTATTGTTGTCGGATACGACTGTAAGCTGCGCGAAACAGGCGCACTTTGCGATATTGCTCCCACAATGCTTCAGATTATGGGAATTCCTCAGCCTGCGGAGATGACAGGAAAATCACTTATTGAAGAACAGTAATTATTTTAGGCGTAAACAGTCTGAAAATAAGAGAAAGCGCAAGCCGTCCTTTTTGGATTCTTGCGCTTTCAATTTATTTAATAACGAAATGAAGGAATGCATGTTGTCAAAAAAAGAAGTATTAAAAAGATACATATTATTTGTTATAAGCTTGTTTTTTGCAGCGTTCGGTGTTGCAATAACGAAGAGGGGCGAACTCGGCGTTTCGCCGATTTCCTCGGTGGCCAACGTCATGAGCTGCCGGATGGAGGGGTTGGGGTCCTTGGCCCCAAAGGCCAGGCGGATCTGCTCCATGTCCCCGCTGCCACCCCAGTCCTCCAGCAGGGCCAGCAGGCGCTCTGCCCCGGCGTGGCCCCGGACGGCAGCACGGATATCCTCCCGGCTGTGCTCCGGCGTCAGCGTCACGCAGTCCCGCAGGGCGTAGTACAGCCCCGCCGGGAGCATGGCCTTGACGCAGTCGTACACCGTACAGAAATACCGCTCCCGCATCCACAGGGAGAGCTGAATGGCGTGGTGATCCAGTACCGGGGTGTCGTCCAGCCGGGCCAGGATGGCCTTCAG
>USAP01000140.1 GCA_900552775.1 uncultured Eubacteriales bacterium
ATATTTTTTTGAAAAATCAAATTTTTTGATTTTTCTACCTATAATAAATCCAACTGCATCATTTGCATATTCTATGATATGTGATTTTCCGCTTTTCTTGCGTTCCGGAGTTTTTTAACATCCCCTTTTATTTCAAGAAGTATATTTTTTACCGGAATAAGTCAGTGAATCTGCAAGTATATCCAAAGATTCAAGCACCTTTCCGGTGCCCAGAGCAACGCAGCTTGCAGCATCTTCGGCAACGCGCACGTCAATTCCGGTTTCTTTTGAAAGCAGTGTGTCAAGACCGAAAATCAGAGAACCGCCGCCCGTAAGCACAATTCCTTCACGGCTTATATCCCCGACAAGTTCCGGAGGTGTGCGTTCCAAAACAGAATGAACCGCGTCCGCTATTGCCCCCGCGGGTTCGCACAGAGCCTCAAGCATTTCATCGGAGCTTACCTCAACAGCTTTCGGCAAGCCCGTAACAAGGCATCTGCCGCGCACACTCATAACTTCTTTTTCGGGTTTTTCACTGACGCATCCTATATTAATCTTAAGTTCCTCTGCCGTGCGCACTCCGATAACAACATTTCGTTTTTTTCTTATATAACGAATAATGGTTTCATCAAAAGCATCGCCGGCAATTTTTATGGAGTTACTAACCACAATTCCGCCGAGAGATATCACTGCTATGTCCGTAGTTCCGCCGCCTATGTCAATAACCATTGCGCCGCACGGTTTTGAAATATCTATTCCGGCGCCTATTGCCGCGGCAATGGGTTCTTCTATAAGATGCGCACATTTGGCTCCCGCCTGAAGCGCCGCGTCAATTACGGCGCGTTCCTCGACCTCCGATACACCGCTTGGCACGCAAACCATAACATTTGGACGAAAAAGGCTGTTTTTGCATACCTTTTTCAAAAAATATTTTATCATTTTTTCCGTTATACGGTAGTCGGAAATCACTCCGTCACGCAGAGGTCTTACTGCAACAATATTCCCCGGAGTTCTTCCTATCATCTTTTGAGCTTCTGTTCCAACATCGAAAACCTTGTCCGAATTTTTATCTATCGCAACAACTGACGGCTCATTCAAAACAATACCCTGTCCCTTTAAATAAACCAGTGCGGTTGCCGTTCCCAAATCAATTCCGACATCCTGAGAAAACAAAATGCATCTTCCTTTCAGATAACATTATTGTCCGCATCTCTGAATGCAAGGCGTTTATAGCGGCAAAAACCAAAATCTCTTCCCAGATATTTTTCGGCTGCCAAAACAAGCAGCATTGGTTTTAAGTTTCCGCTGTCGCCTGTTTTCAAAGCGGCGGTAATAATATTATCATTAACAGAAATGCTAAAAATATCCGCCTTAATATCAGTTTCTTTAATTCCTTTTTTTGTCTTCTTTTCTATAAGTATTTCATCGTTGCTCATAAAAGCGTCAAGTTCATCGGCTGTGGGCGGAAATTCCGCTTCTATAACATAATCAGCTGCGGCAATAGCTGTAAAATCTATATTTTCTTCCGTAACATCAAGAATATACAGCTCCGGCGTAAGCGCGGCATTAAGCCTGTCGCGAAACTGCTCACACGGTATTTCCACCGTAAGTTCCGCACGGAAAAGCTCACATTCGCTTTCTATTCCAACCGAAAGCGGAGCCGCAAACGAAATAAGCGGATGCGGATTGAATCCTTCCGAATATTTAAGAGGCAGCTCCGCACGGCGCATCGCCCTGCCTATGGTTCTCAAAAAGTCAAGATGCGATATATATTTTGCATTTCCTCTTTTCGCGTATTTCACGGTATATTTACTCAACACAAACACCTGCCTTAAATGAAGCCGCTCCGCAGCCCGCGCATTTAACGCGGCAGTTGGGCGTAAGCTCGCCGCGTGCCGCACGCTCGTTTTCGCGCATAAGATGATTTTTTGTTATTCCTATGTCTATCATATCCCACGGAAGAAGCTCATCATACGAGCGTTCCCTTGTGAAAACTTCGGGCTTAAGACCGCATGCTTCAAAAGCTTCAAGCCATTTGTCGTTTAAGAAATACTCGCTCCATGCGTCAAAATTGCAGCCGCGGTCAACCGCTTCCTCAAGAACTCTGCAAAGACGCCTGTCTCCGCGCGCAAAAACGCCCTCTAAAACGCTCACGGCGGATTCATGATAATTTATGCGCACACGTTTGCTTTTTTCCGTTGAAACAAGAATTTTCTGTTTTGCGCGAAGTTCCTCGCGGCTGTTCTGCCTTGCCCACTGAAACGGCGTAAAAGCCTTTGGCACAAAGGACGAAACACTCGCTGTTATCTGCATGTTTTTCCCTGCCGGGCGCGGTTCTTCAAAATATACGTCAACAACTTTTTTTGCAAGACGCGGAATGCCGGCAACGTCTTCGTCGGTTTCGTACGGCAAGCCAATCATAAAATAAAGCTTTACGCTTTTGTATCCGCCGGAGAATACAAGTCTCGCACTGCTCATTATGTCTTCCTCGGTGATACCTTTATTTATTATATCGCGCATTCTCTGTGTTCCTGCCTCGGGTGCAAATGTCATGCCGCTTTTTCTGACCTTTTGAACACGCTCCATAAGACCCATGGAAAAGTTATCGATTCTCAGAGACGGCAAAGCAAGGTTGACCTTTCTCGGCTCGGTAAATTCAAGCAGTTCGTCCGTAAACTCACGCAGTCCCGAATAATCGCTCGTGCTTAAAGAACACAGCGAAACCTCGTCATAACCCGTTGCCTTTATAAGCTTTTTGGCAAGTTCCGCCAGCATATGCGGCGATCGCTCACGGATGGGTCTGTATATATTCCCTGCCTGGCAGAAGCGGCATCCTCTTATACAGCCGCGGAAAAGCTCGACTGTTACGCGGTCATGAACAATTTCCGTAAAAGGCACTATGCACGTTTCGGGAACATATGCCTTGTTAAAGTCACTCACTATACGCTTTCTTATTTTTCTCGGAACATCATCGTATTTCGGCTCAAAGCCTGTCTGCTTTTCTCCCTCGAATGTTACATCATAATAAGACGGAACATATATACCGTCAATTTTTGATATTGCTTTTAAAGTTTCCGCGCGGCTTAAATGTTTTTCTTTACATTTTTTGTATACGTCTATTATATCGTTCATCTGCTCTTCGCCCTCGCCTATGCAGAAAAAGTCTATAAAATCCGCAAGCGGTTCGGGGTTGTACGTACACGGTCCCCCGGCACAGATTATGGGGGCATCCTCTCCCCTGTCTGCACTTCTGCGCGGTATACCCGCAAGGTCAAGCGCGGTTAAAACATTTGTATAGCACATTTCGTAAAGCAAAGTAAAGCCGAATATATCAAATTCGCGTACAGGAGTTTTGGTTTCCAGTGTAAAAAGCGGAACTCCTTCTTTTTTCATTTCTTCAGCCATGTCGGGCCACGGCGAAAAAACACGTTCGCAATACGTGTCTTCGCGCTCATTTAAAAGGTGATACAGAAGTCTCAGACCCAAGTGGCTCATACCGACATCGTAAACATCCGGGAAGCAAAAAGCAAACCGAACCGCTGCATCGGCGGGATTTTTTATAATACTGCCGTATTCGCCGCCCGTGTATCTTGCCGGCTTTGAAACTCTGTCAAGTATTCTTTCAAGCTTTGTAGGCATTTTAATCTCCTTCATTTTTTATATATAACATTATATATCATTTGCTTAATTATGTCAAATACCCGTAAACAATATTTTTTACGGTTTTATGCACATTGAGCGCGGACGAAAGCAAATGATGCGTATAAAAAACAGTTATTGCGTTATCCGGATCTATAGAAATATCCGAGCCTGCCGCACCGCTCCACCCAAACTCGCCGGGCGGCGCTTTTATTCCCGCCGCCGCGGGATTTTGCAGCGTACGGACACCGTATCCGTATCCGTATCCGAAAAAAGGTTCCTGTGCGCAAAAATCTTTCATTTGCCGCGGCGTGAGCCTGTTTTGGCGCATTAAATCAATTGTTTCGGCTTTTAATATTCTTTCGCCACTGCCGGCACGTCCTCCGCACGCAAGCATATCGGCAAATGTTATTACACTGTCGGGGTCCGCAATAAGTCCCGCTCCGCCACTCTGATACTCAGAGCCGAGTATGAATGCATTATTGTGTTCAGCAAAAAAATCTGCCGTACGTGTGTTTAATATATACTGCGCCGCCATTTTGGGCCTTAAATCTTCGGAAAACTTAAAGTATGCATTTTTGATTCCGAGCGGTACAAAAAAATACTTAGTAAGATAATCCTGAAAGCTCATACCCGAAGCCTCTTCCAGAAGCGCCGCCAAAACATCGTGACAAAGGCCGTAATAAAACCTTTCGCCGGGTTCAAAAAGCAGCGGCTGCTCTGAAAGCGCCAGTGAAATTGAGCGTGTTTCAAATTTGCCTTCCGTATCCTTTATGTATTTTCGTATCATCGGCGACTGCGCGTTATAGTCAAATCCCGCGGTCATGGTCAAAAGATGCGAAATCAAAACCGAATTTTGTGCAGGCTTAATCTCAAGTATTCCGTCCGGATTCCTTTTTTTGACCTTAATATCCTTAAGCTCCGGTAAAAATTTATATGCAGGATCCGAAAGCGAAAAAAGTCCATTTTCAGCACCGTGCATTATTGCTGCCGACAAAAACACCTTGCTTAAGGAATACATATAATAAAGATTTTTCCGCTCATCATATTCCTTTCCGCCGCAAAACCTGTAAATTTCCGTGCCGTTGCGGTGAACTATGCAGCACAGAGACGGCACGTCCGCCGTCTCCGTTTC
>USAP01000141.1 GCA_900552775.1 uncultured Eubacteriales bacterium
TAAACAATACTGGAAATATGACAAGTGCTTTTCGTGCATAAACAATCCTAAAAAGCAAAATAATTTTACTTATCTTAAAAACTGTACTGCCGAATACACATTAAAAAACGGGAATAATATAAAAGCCGAAAGTGGCGATATTGTCTATACCCCCACCGGTGCACAGTACAAAGTGGAATTTACGGACTTTGTAACGCCGGAGTCATTTACTATAGGAATTAATTTTCACTTATACGAAAGTGATCTCACACCGTTCGTGCTTACTGACGATGTTACGGTGTTTCGTCCGCGTTCACAGCAACGGTTTTTCATGCTCTTTTCCGAAATGGAATCTCTTTTTACGTCTGCGCCTTCCGCAAAAACAAAATCTCTGTTTTATGAGCTTATGAGCGAGATGTCATCTCAGTCAAAAAATGACATCTCGATGCGTCGTTTTTCCGTCATAGAAAAAGGAATCCGCTACATAGAAAGCGCACCTGTGACAGACAAAAGTATACATGATATTGCAAAAATGTGCTGTGTAAGCGAAATATATTTTCGGAAACTGTTCAGAGAATATTCGGGTTATTCCCCCATGGAATACATTATGAAATCAAAAATTGAAAAAGCCAAAAGATGCCTGCGCTATGATAATCTTACCGTAGCGGAAACTTCGGAAGCATGCGGCTTTGAAAGCGCCGCGCATTTCAGTAAAATGTTTAAGCGAAAAACAGGACTGTCTCCATTGCAGTATAAAAAATCGTTTGAATAGTGGTTTTAGAGGTTGACAAAAAGTAAAAGAATGAGTAAAATAGTATTATACTAAAGAGAGAGGTGTTTGATATGGTAACTAAAGTTTTTAAAAACGCTTGGCAAAAGCTGCTTGAAAAACCCACAAAGCTTTGGGGCTATACACTGCTTGTATCATTGCTCCAAATACTCAACGCGGCGCTCAACTGCATTATATTTGTACTGTTTTATCCGATTTTCTGTGTTCTCAGATTAGGCGGAATAAATATTATGCTGCGCGGATTTGACGGAAAAGAAGTTGAACCGAAGCAAATATTTGAAGGCGGAAAAGATCATATCCGCAGAATAGCCGGCATGGGCTGGTGTGATCTCTGGTGTTTGATTTGGGCATTTGTACCCGTTATGAACATTATTAAATCTTATTCATATAAACTTACACCGTACATTCTGCTCGAAAATGATTCAATAAACGCAACAAATGCGCTTAAAACCTCAATGCATCGTACACAGGGATACAAAGGTCAGCTTTTCTTGGCAGATTTTTTAAAGCTTCTCATTGTTCTTCTGGTATTCGTGGTTTGCGGTATTTTAGTACAGATACCCCTGCTCGGCGCTCTTGTTACTTTATGTATCGAAATCGGTTTTATTCTGTTTTTCCCTTTGTTCTGCGGTTTTGTTGACATCGGCATGTACAAAGAGATAACAGCCGCAGCCGAAATGCGCGACAGAATGACAGGCAGCTTCGGATACAATTTTAGCGGGAAACCGTCTCATTTCTGCCCAAATTGCGGCAGACCCGTTCCGGAAGGTTACAGATGTGCATGCACAGATACACAGCAGGCTCCTACTGTTGAAGTTACGGCAGAACCTACCGAGGATGCTTCTGCTGTCGATAATAAGCCACAAGAGTAAAACACAGTCAGTTTTTTAAAAATTCAAAATGGTGCAGCAAAACGAAATTGTTTTGCTGCACCATTTTTGTTGCTTTAATTTATACTTTCAAAGAATTCAGATATTCTTTTTGCTCAGTTGTTATCCTATGGCTTTCACGTGCTTTTTGAATAGCCTTATTATGTGTCCACGGAGATAAACTGCGTTTTTTCAGCACATCCAGCGCAGCTTCATACTGCTTTGCAAGCGCAGTTGCAAAATACCATGCAATCATCATATTAACATAATACTCATCACTTCTTACAGCGGCTATTTCGTCCATAAACTTTTTATCAAAATGATCGTCAAGAAAATACCTCATAAAAACGCCTATTCCGTAACGGACAGTATATGTTTTATCTGATTTAATCCACTTTCCTGCATACGCAAGGATTTTTTCCGGATACTTTCCAAATACCTTGGGTGAAAAAGCATCACAGGTTGCCCAGTTATCCACATAAGGCAAAAACTGCTCTGTTCTTAAAACCGCTTCATCAAAATCTTTTATCTTTTCAATCATAAAAGCATGAAGATTATTTTCTTCGTAGTATGTATGCGGCAACTCGTTTAAGAAATCAGTGCTTTTTGAGTCACGGGCAAAATCAGACGCAAATTTTCGTAAAACAGGTGTCCTTATGCCGATAATTCTTTCATACGAAACATTCGGAATAAGCTTTGCATGAAAATCTCTGTATGAATCATCGCGGAGTTCAAACAATTTTTTCTGCAAATCATTCATATGTCAACCGACCTCACACCGGGATGCCCGGCAAAAAGCGAAACGACATGCGGCACGTCAAAGCTGTACGGAACCTTAAGGCTCATGTTAAGCGTCATAAGCTTTTCGTTTTCCGAAATTTCGCTCGTGATGCTTAAAACCTCAAGAGAATTGTCTTTAAGCGTTTTTAAAATACTGTCAAATATCTCTCCGCTGTTTTCGGCAACCACCGAAATATTCTCCGAAACAGGGATTTTCTTTGTAAACCATGTTGTTTTATGGAGAAAAATCTGCACGAAAAGTATGATAACAGCCGAGAAAATGCCGAGAAAATACATACCCGCGCCTATTGCCATGCCGACGCCCGAGGTTGCCCAAATGCCTGCGGCGGTGGTAAGCCCCTGAATTATCTGCTTTCTGACAAATATCGCTCCCGCGCCGAGAAAGCCGACGCCCGATACAATCGCCGCCGCGATTCGCGCCGGGTCTGCGCCGCGTATTCCGGTTGTTCCTTCGCTGAGATCGGAAAACCCGTATTTTGAAACAATCATCATAAGCGCTGAGGCAAGAGCCACTATAAAGTGCGTTCTGACACCCGCCTCTTTAAGCCTGCTTTTGCGCTCATAACCGATAACCGCACCGCAAATACCGGCAATTATTATTCTAAGCACATATTCAAACTCAACCAATATATATTCCAAAAGTTATCACTCCTAATATCCAAGCTTATCGGAAAGAGAATCGTCATTCTCAATCCATTCATTCACATCTATTATGTTATACTCATCTCTTGTAACTCTGATTACAACCATACTTATTCCTGCGTTTATAATCATTCTTTTGCACATCGCACATGCTGATGCATCCGGCACAAGCTCCCCCGTATCCATGGTTTTTCCTGCCAAATACAGTGTTGCGCCAATCATTTCGTTTCTTGCCGCACTTATTATTGCATTTGCTTCTGCGTGAACACTTCTGCAAAGCTCATATCTTTGCCCTCTCGGAACATTCAGCTGTTCTCTGCGGCAGCATCCCAGATCCATGCAGTTTTTGCGTCCTCTCGGAGCACCCGAGTAGCCGCTTGAAATTATTTCATCATTCTTAACTATAATTGCCCCGTAATTTCTGCGCAGACATGTTCCGCGCTCCATCACCGTTTCCGCTATGTCAAGGTAATAATTGCACTTATCCCTTCTTTCCATTTTATCACTCCTAACTGAATTTTTTATTAAATAAATTAAAACACAACCCCGCCATACTTGTCCCCATGCCACACAAATGGTCATGGTTTAAGCATGGCGGGGTGCCATTTATTTGCTTTTCACAAATTTAAATTATTCGTTTATAGCACTTACAACGCCGGAACCAACCGTTCTGCCGCCCTCACGGATAGCGAAACGAAGTCCTTCTTCAATAGCGATAGGTGTGATAAGCTCAACGTCCATTGTTACATGGTCGCCGGGCATGCACATTTCAACGCCCTCGGGAAGTGTGATAACGCCCGTAACGTCAGTTGTTCTGAAATAGAACTGCGGTCTGTAGTTGTTGAAGAAAGGCGTGTGACGGCCACCCTCGTCTTTATTCAAAACGTAAACCTGACCTTTAAACTTTGTGTGCGGATGAATTGAACCGGGTTTAGCAAGAACCTGGCCTCTTTCGATCTCGTCTCTCTGTACACCACGGAGAAGAGCACCAACGTTGTCACCAGCCTGAGCGTCATCAAGTGATTTTCTGAACATCTCAAGACCTGTGATAACAACTTTTCTCTTTTCGTCTGTAAGACCAACGATTTCTACTTCGTCGCCAACGTGAGCAACACCTCTCTCAACTCTGCCTGTAGCAACAGTACCACGACCTGTGATGGAGAATACGTCCTCGACAGGCATAAGGAAGTTGAGCTCTGTGTCTCTCTTCGGAGCCGGAATATATTCGTCAACCTTCTGCATGAGCTCTAAGATAGGAGCGTATGCGGGATCTGAAGGATCTGTGGATGTGCATTCAAGAGCCTGAAGTGCAGAACCTGCAACAATCGGGATCTCGTCACCCGGGAACTCGTATTCGTTGAGGAGTTCACGGATTTCCATCTCAACAAGCTCTAAGAGCTCGGGATCGTCAACCTGATCCTTTTTGTTAAGGAATACAACGATGTAGGGAACGCCAACCTGACGAGCAAGAAGGATATGCTCTCTTGTCTGGGGCATAGGACCGTCTGCTGCGGAAACAACGAGGATAGCGCCGTCCATCTGAGCCTGAAGGGTGCCAACCGTCATGAGATGGATCCGGACGAGGGCTACAACGTAAGTGAGCAGCGCATGATTCAGGACATCATGATGATGAAGCGCATGAACATCAATGCCGTTCGTACCTGCCACTA
>USAP01000142.1 GCA_900552775.1 uncultured Eubacteriales bacterium
TAAGCCAATACTAATTTCAACAGTCATATTGACAGTCGACTATAACTCTATTGACCTTTTGATGTCTTTTTTCCATATTTATATAATTATGTCCAATAATAGGTCATAATTAACTATAATTAATCTATACTCTCAAATATATTTTACACTATTTCATTAAAAAAATCCACTCGAATTTGGACAAAAACATTGACAATTCGGACATATTGTGATATGCTGAAAAAAAGGAAGGAGCTACCGCAAATGTTTGATCATATCCCCCCTCTTTGGGCACCCAATAACTCTTTTACAATTGCAGGCGGCGTTGTAAGCAATCCTGAAGATACTGATTTTGCTTTTCATATACACAGCTATGATGAAATATATATTTTCTTTGAAGGCAGCGCCACATACAGGGTTGAAGGTATTACATACGAAAACCTTCAGCCGTACGATATTATTCTTATTAAGCGCTCGAAATACCACTGTATAAAACACAATGTTCCCCTTGTGCCGTACAACAGACTTATTATAAGCCTCTCTCCTTATTTTTATGAATTGCCCAACTGTTCACGCTTTGTGAAAATATTTGATAATGATGCACATTCGGGAAGTCTTATTCCTGCAGCTCTCACAAAATCATCCGGGATATATGACTGTCTCAAACGCTACAACGGATATTTCAATTCATCGCCCGACAAATACCCGTTTCTTGCGCCGGGTTTTATAAACGAGCTGGTTTATCTTATAAGCCTTCTTGACCTGCGCGCAGTAGGCACAAAAAACGATCTTATCCAAAACATTATCGATCATATAAACAGCGATCCTTCATTTCAGCTTACGGTTGAGCAGATTGCGGAAAAATACTTTATAAGCACTCGCCATTTAAACCGTGTTTTCAAAGAAGAAACAGGGCTTACCGTGAGACAGTATATAATACGTAAAAAGTTTTATAAAACTCAGCAGCTTTATCTTTCGGGAATGAATATAACCGAAGCATGCACGGAAGCAGGATTTTCAAGTTACAACAGTTTTTATACCGCTTTTGTTACCGAATACGGAAAATCACCAAAAAAAGCATTAAACTCCTTTAATCTGGCACCGCACAATGTTGAACCGTCCAGTCATTTTAAGCCGTAATATTTGGAATTTTTTAAAAAAACTATTGCATTATTACGCATATTAAGCTATAATAGGTAAGATGATTGGAGTTGATAGACTTGAAAATTGCCGTTGACGCAATGGGCGGAGATTACGCGCCGCTCGAAACAGTTAAAGGCGCCGCGCGTGCGTCATCATCTGTTAACGGAAAAATTATACTTGTCGGAGACAGCAATGAGATAAACCGTATTCTCTCCGGCTGTGAATATAGTAAAGAAGCTATAGAAGTAATACATACAACAGAAGTTATTACAAATAACGACAAACCCACATCGGCAATACGCAAAAAGAAAAATTCTTCTCTTGTAAAATGCTTTAACCTGGTTCAGTCGGGCGAAGCTGACGGAATTGTTTCAGCCGGCAGCACAGGTGCTCTCTTGGCAGGCTCGGTTCATTTTCTGAAAAGACTCTCGGGCGTATCGCGCCCTGCGCTTTCTCCGCTTCTGCCAAGCGCAAAAAACGGTTTTATTATAGTTGACGGCGGAGCAAACACAAACAGCAGACCGAATAATCTTTTGCAATTTGCAATAATGGGCAGCGTATATATGGAAAAAGTCATGGGAAGAAAAAATCCGCGTGTAGGTCTTCTGAACATCGGAAGCGAAGACGAAAAGGGAACGGATCTTACCCGTGCGGCATACGAGCTTATTTCGCAAAGCGGTCTGAATTTTATAGGCAACGTAGAAGGCAGAGACCCCATAGCCGGCATTTGCGATGTGGTTGTCTGTGACGGCTTTGCCGGAAATATTCTTCTTAAAGCCACCGAAGGTGCGGGCTCGGTTTTGTTTTCAAGCATAAAAGACATTCTTATGAGCAGTCCTTTAAGCAAAATAGCGGCTGTATTCCTGAAAAAAGGTCTTTACGAGCTTAAAAGAAAATATGATTATAAGGAATACGGCGGCGCTCCGTTTCTCGGAGTCAGCGGCTGTGTCATAAAAGCGCATGGCACAAGCGATGCACACTCAATTGCCTCGGCGATAAAGCAGGCTTTTGATTTTGCTAAAAGCGGTGCGCTCTCCGATATGGAAAAACAGATAAAAAATAAAGGAGGTGCCGGAATTGATATTTGAAAAAGTCAGCAAAATAATTGTTGAACAGCTTGGTGTAGACCCCAAAGAAGTTACAATGGATGCTTCCTTCATAGACAATCTCGGAGCGGATTCTCTGGACATCGTTGAACTTGTGATGGCGTTCGAAGAAGAGTTTAACATCGAAATACCCGATGACGAGGCGGAAAGCATTTCCACAGTCGGTGATGCGGTAAATTACATAAGCTCAAAAACTCAGGACTGATCTCAGGCAGGGAATCAGAAATAGATTTTTCTGTCCCTGCAGAAAAACAAAGGAGTTGCAGCAAAATGAGTACATTTTGCCGCAGCTCCTTTTGAAATATACCAAAGGATAACGTTGAGGAGAAAAAAGATGAATTATATACAGCATTTTGAAAAGATAACGAATCATACGTTTAACAACAAAACACTTCTTAAAATCGCTCTTACACACAGCTCATACGCCAATGAAAAAAAGAGCCGCGTATACAATGAAAGACTCGAATTTTTGGGCGACTCGGTTTTAAGTCTTATAGTCAGCAATCTTTTATATTCAAATTCCCACCACCTTAAAGAAGGTGATATGTCAAAAATGCGCGCAAATCTTGTCTGCGAAAAATCGCTTGCTGAATGCGCCGGGAAAATCAACCTTGGAAAGTATTTGTATCTCGGTACCGGCGAGGAAAGAACGGGAGGCAGAGAACGTGCGTCTGTGCTTGCAGATGCCACGGAAGCTCTGATTGCCGCTCTTTATCTCGATGCAGGATTCGAAAAAGCATCCGAATTTGTTTTATCTCTGCTGCATGACAAAACAGAACTTATTTTAAAAGGGGAATACATATCGGACTATAAAACCGAGCTTCAGGAAAGAATTCAGTCACACTCACCCGAAGCACCGGAATATAAAATTATTTCCGAAACCGGACCCGATCACAGCAAAACTTTTGAAGCGGCAGTATATGTAAGCGGCAAAATGATCGGCAGCGGAATCGGAAAAACAAAAAAAGATGCGGAACAATCGGCTGCGAAAGCAGCTCTTTTCGGAGATGCAAAAATATGAAAAAACACTCAAACATTCCGATTTTTATTCCTCATCTCGGCTGTAAAAACGACTGCGTTTTCTGCAATCAGCGTTCCATCACGGGACAGCTTTCCGAAACTACGGTAAAAGAAGTAAAAGACACAATAGATCGATATCTTACATACCTTAAAAACCGTGACGCAGAAATTGCTTTTTTCGGCGGAAGCTTTACGGGGCTTCAAATAGAAAAACAAACAGAGTATTTAAAAACCGCTTTTCCGTATCTTCAAAGCGGAAAAGTAAGCGGTATACGTCTTTCAACGCGTCCGGACTATATTAACGAAGAAATTCTCCAAAATCTTAAAAACTACGGCGTAAAAACAATAGAGCTCGGCGTGCAGTCAATGTGCGACGATGTTTTACTGGCATCAAAACGCGGTCATTTGTCAGCCGCCACTGAGAAATCATGTCGGCTTATTAAAAGCTTTGGCTTCTCCCTCGGCCTGCAAATGATGGTAGGTCTGCCTGAGGACACGCGCGAAAAATCAATATACACCGCCCGCAGACTTATTGAACTCGGCGCCGAGTTTGTGCGTATATATCCCACATGCGTGCTGTATGACACAGTCCTTTACAGCATGTACAACCAAGGTACTTACACGCCTCTTTCCATCCCCGAAGCCGTTGAAACCTCTTATGAGCTTACAAAGCTTTTCAAAGAGCATAATATTCCCGTGATACGCACAGGTCTTCAGTCTACAGACACTTTGCCCGATTCCGTTGCGGCAGGTCCCTATCATCCGGCATTCGGCGAACTTGTGGCATCGAGGTTTTTGCGCGATGAACTGGAGAAATCTGTTTTAAACTCCCCGGACAAAAACATCACATTTTACTGTCCGGAAAATATGATTTCAAAATATACGGGGCAAAAAAGATGCAACATAGACTATCTTGAGCAAAAATACAATATCCGCCTTCATATAAAACCTCTTAAATAAGCAAAAACACGCTTGCTGCATAAAGTGCCCCCGCTCCCGGTATGCCGAGTACTGCGCATACGGCAGCTGTAATTGCATTTATGCCTATCTGTGCTCCGCAAAATGAGTTTAAGAGCATTATACAGGCACAGCCTATCGCAGCATTTATAAGAAGTCTTAATATAAATTTAAGAGGCTTGAAAAAAAATCTTATCAGCAGTATTGCCGCTATCATCGCAGCTACATATGCGGCAATACTCAATGAATCCGTATACATATTGTTCCCCGTTTCATTAGCAGGTTGTGGCTTTTTGCCGCAGCCTCTTTTTTAAATATAACAATGCCCGTATCGACCTTATATATTGTATTCAAAAGGCTGTCCGAAAAGAACTTAATCACACAAAACGGACTGTTTAAAAATTTGTTTTTTTTAAACAGTCCGTTTTTTCAATGGGATAGGAAAAAAGCTTTGGAATCGGCAAACTGAGCCAAAATTTTAG
>USAP01000143.1 GCA_900552775.1 uncultured Eubacteriales bacterium
TCCGCCGTTTTCAAAACCTGTCGGATCACCGTTTTCGTCAAACGATGTCGGTCTTGCGGAAGCTTCTTCCGTGAAGAAATCATTATCCGAAGGTTCACCCTGTGTTATTGCTGCGCTGAGCACGGTCAGAGAATCATCATCTTTTGCCGTAAACACAAACGATCCGTATTTTGCCGCACCGTTTTTGGGAATCTGAGCCGATGAGTTGAGCTGAAGTTCTGGAATGTTTCTGTCGAAACAGTTAATATCAACCTGCTTTACGGAACTTCTTCCGGCTTTATCCGAAATCGTTATTTCGACAACGCCGTTTTCGGATACTTCAATTACGGCTTTCCCCGCACGCGGATGTTCCTTTAAAGTACCACCCGAAATGCCTATTGTTATCTCCCCGGGTGTTTCATATGCATCAGTGTTATAATTAATATCAAATGTTACGGTCTTGGCATTTGTCTTACCGGATATGTTTGCTGTATCTACATATGTCACTTCGGGCGCATATTTGTCAAGCACAAAATCAAGTGATGCCGAAGACATATTGCCCGCCATGTCATATACCTCAAACGTATAACGGTATTTCATTACACCTTTATCGTAAACCACATCAAAATCATTAACAAGCGGATTTGTTACCGTTGCCGTACATCCATTTGTTACGCGTTTTCTTTCCGTAAACTTAAAACCGTTTTTGCTGCGGACAATATCAAGCGCATCTTTTGCCTCATCGTCAAAAGCGGCGGAAATGTATTTTAAATCCGCAAAATCTTTTAATATGAATGTTCCGTCGCCAAGCTGATTTATGTTTGAAGGCGCAACAGACAATGATTTTATTTCGGGTTTTGCAAAATCAACGCGCATATCATTGCTCCAGAATGTGCTCTCATGCCCGAATATGTCACGTACGGTTAATTTAATCTTCGCATTCTGTGCATTTAAATAATCTTCATTTTCGCCGAATTCTTCATTGAAGTTTATCGGTACGGTCTCGTTTATACTGTTTAAAACATATGTTTTGGCAAGTTTGTCTTTAATAAAGAGCTCTGCCTTCGGCGCTCTTGAAGATGAAAAATCAATATTGCCGTTCTTGGCATAAGCTTTGTAAGCGGCGCCGTCATCATCAAGGATGAATTTAACTTCATAGTTTGAATTCACACCGTCTCTTTTTCCGGTCGTTTCTATTGAAGCTGTGGGCGCTTGTGTATCAAAGAATACATTTATTGTATAATCCTGTACCTCACCCTCCGGCTGAAGAATCACACGTGCAAAAAGTGTATATTCACCCGAAAAACTTCCGCCGAATTGGTTTTGAATCTCTTCGGAAGCAAAGTCAACGCTGTTCAAGTTTGACGGTGTTAACGTTACGCTCTGCGTTGCATTGTTCAAAGTAGCGGTTGAACCCTTCACCCAGCCGTAACTTATATCAAACTTTACATCACCGTTTTGAGGAATCTTTACACCTTCAAGTTTTATGCTGTGTTTGTCGGAAAGGGGTGAATAATCGTCAACAAACCGCAAGTCAAAATCTCTGTCAGCCGTTACAAAATCTTCTGATTTAACGGGCTTTTTTGTTTTATTGTAAAATTTATCATAGAAAGTTGCAGTAACATTCCATTTGTTATAACTTCCTTTGTCAGCCATGATGTTTATAACATGATCTGAAGCATCTGTTTTTCTGTTTTGATCCGCTCCGCTTGTAACATCATGAAGAACATATGTAATAAGAGGAAGAACCGTTCCTTCTCCGGGGTCGGTCACGTCATATTTCACCGCAACGTTTCCGCCGCTTCTTTCGGTGCTCACTCTGTTTATTACGGGTCCTGTGCTGTCTATGTAGGCTCTTATATCTTTCTTATCCGCATTTGTAAGAGTATTTCCGGCAGCATCATTTATCGAATACTCAATATAAACCGGAAGATTTTCGGGGTAATCCGAAATCATTGTAATATCGGAAAGTGAAACTTTCGCCGTATTGCCGCTTGACACGGTTCCGAGCGTAAGTGTTTCCGCGGCATTGCTCTGTGACGTGCCTATTTTAAGCTTATGTTTGCCGCTCTCATCATAATATACAAATGAAATCTTCACTCCGTTTGTATCGAATCCACCGGCATCGGTAAACGTAATGGTGGAATCGCTTCTGAATTTTGTATCCCAATTGCCGCTTACCTTTGTTCCTTTTACGGAAGGCGCTGCGGTGTCTATCATTATTCTGCAGTTAAGCGGCGCAAGAGTGCTTGCATTTCCTCTGTCAACCTTTATAAGAGAAAAATCTACATCCATATTTGCAATATTTTTAAGTGCGGCGTTTCCGCATGTAACGGCATCTTTCGTAAATGTAAATGCTCCGGACGAATCAAATTCGCCCGCAAAATTCACATAATACTCGTCAAGTCCCGCTATTTCCTGCGGTGTGTATTTAAAATACAATTCCGTTGAAGCTTCCGAGTTCATTCCGAAGGCATGTGAATTTTTATCAATACCGACTGTTCTCGCGCTCACAAGCCCGGCATAAACATACTTATCGGTAGCTTTTCTCTGTTTATCATAAACCCTGAGCTTAAGTTTTGTATCTCCGGCTCTGAGACTGTTTTTCTGAATCTCGTCATTAAGCACTATTCTAAAAATCGGACCGGTTGTGCTCTTTCCGAAAATAACAGGCTGAAGCTCTGTTTTGCTGCTGTTTGTTTTTATCTCGGAAGGCAATGTTGCTCCGAACAAATTGCAATCGGCATTTTTGTTTGTCTTTGTGGGATAAAACTTTCTGTCAGTGAAAGAATCGCTTGCAAGAAGAGTTTTTGTATCGTCCACAATTTTATTCTTGTTCTCTTCTATTGAAGCTATCGAGCTGTCGGCGATATTATTTCCGGCAACGTCTGTGATACAGTCTTTGCTGTTTAAAATAAGACCGACAGGCTGAGCATAAACGTCAAGCTTTACCTTGTTTTGTGTATTGTCGGGAATTTTAAACTCAAATATAGCTCTGTATCCTTCGGCACTGTTTCCCGATAGTCCCGTGCAGTTTGCCGTGAAATAGCCGTCCTTTTCGGGATTTCCTTTGATTTTAAGCTTAACGTCATCCTTCTTTTTAAGAACAACTTTTTCATCGAAATCCACATAAAATTTAATTGTATCCCCTATTGCCGCATACTTTGCAGAACCTGCAACATTTGAGCGGAATGTAAATCCGTCATCAAGCACACCTGCCTTTGTTGCCTTAGGTCCCTGCACATCACGCAAAAATACCCTTACCTTCTGAACAGAGCTTTTATTGAACTTTTTAAGTCCTTTTCTCTCCGAACGCAGGTCCATATGAAATCTGTTTATATCTTTATTAACCGATATCCAGCCGTCGGACACTTCTCTTGTTCCTCCGTACCAGTTGGACTCTGTTGTAAGCTCCTGCTGAATTGCTGATTTTCCCGAAGCGTAAAGACGCAGATTTGCAATGCCGACATGCTTGTTGGATGTTCCCTTGTAGTTATTCGTCTCTGCGGCTATCGCCATCTCAAGGTCGCCCTTTCGAACGAGCTTTAAAATATCTTCGCTGAATTTTCCGGAAAAGTCAACCTTATAGTTTTTCTTGTTATTTGACGGATTATATATAGCATAAAAATATTTTCCGTTATCGAGATATGCACCGTAATCCGTCTGAGACGTATCATAAACAAACACCATTCCGTCGCTGGCGTAGTCATACATATCTTTACCTCTGTTAAAACGCATCTGGTTAAAAACAGAACGGCTTGCGGAAATACTTCCTATATTCTTGTCATACTCTCCCTTTTTCAGAATCTTTCCGCTTTGAAGGTTTACGGTACCTGTTTTGCCCTTTGGCACATTTGCCCAGTTTACTTCGCTTCTGCCGCCGAAAGACATAGTGTCCGCAAATGCACCGGCGGGTATAAGCGTAAGTCCTATAAAAAGGGCCATCGCTGCACTTAAAAACCTCATTTTTTTCAATGCAATTCCTCCTTTTGGTTTCATTTTTTTTTGCATCCGTTGTGTTGTAATTGATTATTTGTTCAATTATATCACAAAAACCACTCCTCGTCAAGCTGTTCAACAAATTATTTCATATTTTGGAATATATACAAAAACCGAAGAAAAGCAATATAAAAATTGCTCCTTCGGCTTTTCAATTCCCGATCAAGGGAATACCTTTCTGTATATAATTCACCCGAAAAAAACTTCTCGCATACAAGTACCCAAACAATGTAAGCAATATGCCCATAAAAGTTCCCTCCGTAACAAAATTGTAATCTTATTTAGAGTATACCATTTTTTTTACGAAAGGTCAATAGTTTTTACTTCAAAAATCCAAAAAAACCTTTTTTCTCATACGGCTCTTCTTTTACGCTCTCTAAAGTATATCCAAGAGATTTAACCGTTTCCTCAAGTTTCGTCTCATCAAGCGCATCGGCACTTATTATTTCGGTCTCTCCTTTCGAATGTGAAGACGTAACTTTCTTCACTTTAAATACGCTTCTTATAGCGTCATTTACATGCGCCTCGCACATTCCGCACATCATACCATCATCAGCCGCGACCAGCGCACGAAGGCAAAGCGAGCCAACTTCGGCATCATCTACGGCATAACGGTCTTCGGTCTGGCT
>USAP01000144.1 GCA_900552775.1 uncultured Eubacteriales bacterium
CTTTCAGCATGTACTGATGGCTTACTACAACGGCATCTGCCGGAATTTCTCTGAGTGTTGGACTATATAATCTGCTTGCTAACATCTAAATTTCTCCCTTTTCATATTTTTCTATTTCCTCAGACAGTATCTCCAAAATTTCGTTTTCAGGTACTTTTTTTACAATTTCGCCTTTTCTGAAGAAAACCGCACAGCCGTCCCCGCCGGCAATTCCGAAATCGGCTTCTCTTGCTTCTCCAGGACCGTTTACGGCGCATCCCATAACCGCAACTTTTAACGGAGTTTCAATAGTTTCAAGCTTTTTTTCCACTTTTTTTGCAATGTCAAAAATATTAATTCTGCATCTTCCGCAAGTCGGACACGAAACAAGTTCCGCTCCGCTTCGAAGCCCCAAAGACGAAAGCAATGCTTTTCCGGCACGTATTTCCTCCGTTGGATTTTCCGTAAGAGAAACTCTTATTGTATCCCCTATCCCGTCTATCAAAAGAGCGCCTATTCCGGCTGACGATTTTATTATTCCCCTGTATGCGGTTCCGGCTTCCGTAACACCGAGGTGAAGCGGATAATCGCATTCTTTTTCCATAATTCTGTACGCTTCAACCGTTTTAACAACATCGGAAGCCTTAAGACTTATAACTATATCATTCATGCCGCATTCTTCCAAAAGCGAAGCATGATATTTTGCGCTTTCCGCCATCGCACGGGCAGTATTTCCGTATTTTTCGCAAAACTGCTTTTCAAGCGAGCCGGCATTTACGCCTATTCTTATCGAAATACCTTTATCCATGCATTTTTGTGCAACTTCAAAAACTCTTTCGCGGCTGCCTATATTTCCGGGATTTATGCGTATTTTATCAATACTGCCGTCAATACACTTTAATGCCAGTCTGTAATCAAAATGAATATCCGCCACAAGAGGCACATGAGTTTTGGATTTTATTATCTCAACGTTTTCGGCAGCTTTTTCATCGGGAACGGTAAATCTTACAATATCCGCGCCCGCATTTTCAAGTTCAAGTATTTGTTTTACTGTTGCATCCGCATCCCTTGTGTCTGTGGTTGTCATAGACTGCACGGCAATTTTGTTGCCGCCGCCTATTTTAATATTGCCTATTTTAACTTCTCTGCACTCTCTGCGCCGCATTATTTCACAACCTTATGCATTTTCTTCCGGAAATTCGGTTTTTTCCGGCTCTTCGCTTTCTTCTTTTTCTTCCTCATGCTCCGTCAAAGCTATTGACGCAACTTTAACACCGTCTCCGAGTTTTACAAGTCTTACGCCTTTTGTGCTTCTTCCTATGGTGCTGATATCGGCGGTATCCATACGTATAATTACGCCTTCGCTTGTAATAATCATAAGATCGACGTTTTCTCCGACGGTTTTGATTCCGACAATATTTCCTGTCTGTTCTGTAATCTTATAGGTCTTTATTCCTACGCCGCCTCGTGTCTGAATTTTATATTCGGAAAGATCTGTCTTTTTGCCGAATCCGCCTTCCGTTACAATAAGAAGTTCTGCGCCTTCTTTTGCAATTTCCATGCCTATAACATAGTCATCTTCGCGCAGTCTTATTCCTCTTACGCCGTGAGCCGTTCTTCCCATTGCGCGGGCGTCATCCTCATTAAAGCGTATAGCCATACCTTTATACGTACTTAAAATAACGGTATCGTTTTTGCCGACAATTCTAACATCTATCAGGTCATCGTCTTCATTAAGCCCTATTGCTATAAGACCGCCTTTTCTAGTCATATTAAAGTCTCTTATGGATGTCTTTTTAACCGTGCCGCGCTTTGTTGCCATAATAAGAGATGTATCTTCTTCATAATCGCGCACGGCGAGCATAGCGGTTACTTTTTCGTCCTGCTCTATAGGCAGAAGATTTATAATTGCAGTTCCTTTTGCATGTCTACCCGCTTCCGGAATCTGGTATCCTTTTAAGTGATACATTCTTCCGTGTGTTGTAAAGAACAGAATATTGTCATGCGTTGATGCCGTAAAGAGAGTTTCAACAAAGTCTTCTTCTCTTGTGCTCAGCGCCGAAATACCTCTTCCGCCGCGGTTCTGACTTCTGTAAGTGCTGGTGGGAAGTCTCTTTATGTATCCGAAATGGGTGAGCGTAAATACATTGTCTTCTTCTTCAATCAGATCCTCAATATCTATTTCTTCAACAGAATCGAGAAGTTCCGTCTTTCTTTCATCGCCGTATTTATCGCGTATTTCAATAAGCTCCGTTTTAACCTGTTCCATAAGTCTTCCGTGATCGGAGAGAATTTCTCTGTATTCCGCGGTTTTCTGAATCAGGTCGTTATATTCATTTTCTATTTTTTCGCCGTTTAGTCTCTGCAGCTGACCGAGTCTCATATCAAGAACACTCTGAGCCTGAATATCCGACATTGAGAAGCGTTCCATCAATTTTTCTTTTGCGTCATCGTACGAACTTCTGATAATGTGGATAATCTCATCGATATTATCCAAAGCTATGCGCAATCCTTCAAGAATATGCATTCTCGCTTCCGCTTTTTCCAAATCAAATCTCGTGCGCCTTGTAACGATTTCTTCCTGAAATACTATAAAGTGATCGAGTATTTCCAAAAGACCCATTGTTTTCGGCTTGCCGTCGCTTATTGCAAGCATATTAACCGAAAAGCTGTCCTGAAGTCTTGAATATTTGTAAAGCTGATTCAAAACAACCTGCGGATTAGCGTCTCTCTTAAGCGCTATATCTATTCTTATGCCTACTCTGTCGGAGGAATGATCGTCAATATCCGAAAGACCTTCAACTCTCTTTTCTTTCGCCAAATCTGCAATAGCCTCAACAAGCATTTTCTTGTTAACCTGATAAGGAAGCTCCGTTACTATTATAGAAGATGTTCCGTCTTTATGTTCCTCTATCTGTGTTTTTGCACGTACTATTATTTTGCCTTTACCGGTTTCGTAAGCACTTCTTATGCCGCGCTTGCCCATTATTGACGCTCTTGTGGGAAAATCGGGTCCTTTTATGTATTCCATCATTTCATCAAGCGTTATATCGGGATTATCAATTTTGGCTATAATTCCGTTTAAAACTTCGGTTAAGTTATGCGGCGGAATATTTGTTGCCATACCTACCGCAATACCGGAGCTTCCATTTATAAGAAGCGTCGGTATTCTCGTGGGAAGAACAACGGGCTCCACTCTCTTTTCATCGAAGTTCGGAGCAAAATCAACCGTGTTTTTATCAATGTTCTCAAGCATCAGGTTTGCAAGCTTGCTCATTCTCGCTTCCGTATAACGGTATGCAGCCGGAGGATCACCATCCACAGAGCCGAAGTTTCCGTGACCGTCTATAAGCATATATCTCATGGAAAAATCCTGTGCAAGTCTTACCATCGCGTCATAAACGGATGCATCGCCGTGAGGATGATATCGGCCTATTACGTTACCGACGGTTGTAGCCGACTTAAAAAAAGCTTTGTCATATGTCAAGTGTTCTTCATACATTGAATAAAGAATCCTTCTGTGAACGGGTTTTAAACCGTCGCGCACATCCGGCAGAGCACGGCTTACGATAACGCTCATCGCATAATCTATAAAAGCCTCTTTCATTCTTTTTTCAATATCTATATCAACTATTGTCTGTGTTTCAAGGTGTTCTTCAAAATGAGAATCCTCGTATTTTTTATTTTTAGCCATCTTCTTCTCCTATTAAACGTCAAGATTTGTTACGTACTGGGCATTTTCTTCTATGAAAATTCTTCTCGGTTCAACCTCGTCACCCATAAGTACGCTGAAAATTCTGTCTGCTTTTTCCGCGTCATCTACCGTAACTTTCAAAAGAATTCTGTTTTTCGGATCCATAGTTGTTTCCCAAAGTTCTTCCGGGTTCATCTCACCGAGACCTTTGTATCGGCTTATATCAACCTTTGCATTTTTGTCTCCGTCTTTGAATTCTTCGCTTATAAGATCTCTTTCATCATCGCTGAAAGCAACTTTTGATTTTTTTCCTCTTGAAAGTTTATAAAGAGGCGGCTTTGCAAGATAAACATGTCCGGCTTCTATAAGAGGTCTCATAAATCTAAAAAAGAATGTAAGCAAAAGCGTTTGTATATGAGCTCCGTCAACATCGGCATCGGCCATTATAATTATCTTGTCGTATCTCAGTTTTTCAAGATTAAATTCAGTTCCTATTCCCGTACCGAGCGCCTGAATAACAGGTGTAAGTTTATCGTTTCCGTAAACTTTATCCTCACGCGCTTTTTCAACATTGAGCATTTTTCCCCAAAGAGGAAGTATTGCCTGATATTTGCTGTCTCTTCCGTTCTTTGCAGAACCTCCTGCCGAATCACCCTCGACTATATATATTTCCGTTTTTGTAGGGTCTTTAACTATGCAGTCCGTAAGCTTTCCGGGAAGTGAATTTGTACCCAGTGGAGTTTTCCTTGTTGCTTCTCTTGCTTTTCTTGCTGCAATTCTCGCCCTTGAAGCGTTTATTGCTTTTTCTATTATTGCTTTTGCAACATCTGGATTTTCCTCAAGATATGACGAAAGTTTGTCCTTCATCATATTT
>USAP01000145.1 GCA_900552775.1 uncultured Eubacteriales bacterium
ATGCGGAAGGATATACCATAAATGGTGGCGAGCTTGTCCGTATGGAACAAGCAGTTGGTTCTGTAAGTGTACACATAACAGAAAAGGATGGTGAAATTATTCATGAGGAACATAAGAATTTGCCCTCGAACACATTGCCTATTACGGACAACGCAAAAAGGGCTTGGGCAAAAATCAAACCATATTTATCTGATGATGAAATCAATACAATCGTATTTCTCTGTATATCTACTGATGGTATAGGCGGCGGACAACCTATTAGCATAGAAAAGCACATATTTGACGAAGAAGAATTTGAAAATAAAATAAAGAGCATAAAAGATAAAGAGTATTATATGGACTATTCTCCGACAGGTACATATCTATATTTAGATGATATTGATCTGCTAAATTCGCAAGGGAATTGTTTCGTTGAGTCAAATCTATCAAAAAACCTCTCTATTGCTCGTGCAACAGCCAGAGGAAAAGGCTGTACGGATATCCCTTCCGAATGGGCGGTAAATGATGTTGTAAATGCTATTAAAGCAGATATTTTACCAAGTGAGTTACAGTCAAACTATCAAACAAACATCACAAGAGAACAATTTTGCGACCTTGCTTTTGCGCTTCTTGAAAAAATTTCCGGATTAAAATGGCATACTGCACAGGATATGCTATTTGAGGATACGAATAATATGTCGGTTGGTACATTGTATAAGCAGGGTATTATAAATGGAAAGGCAAAAGGAATCTTTGCGCCTCATGACTTTATAACCCGTGAGGAAGCGGCGACTATACTTGATAGAATTTGTAAGTACGTGGATATTTCGGGTAATGATGTTTATGACTTCCGCTTTCATGATGATGAAGCAATATCCGAATGGGCAAAAAGCGGCGTTTATCATATGCAGTTTATAGGCATTATGAACGGTGTCGGAGATGATTTGTTTGCACCGCAAGACACATATACTGTAGAGCAGGCTATCTTAACTATGGTTAGGATTTATGATTACCACTAAAATAATTTCAAGAAAGCCATTAACAAAACTTACCATTATCGTTATTTTTCGCTAGTGGTAAGTTTTTTATAGAAACTTCTCGAAACATGAAGAATTTTAACAGGGCAATCTGATTATACTTAGCAATGTGAAACAACATAAAAATAGTGTGATAGGTAATCATCACAAAAATGGTTACGCTATCACACCTCAACTAAACGAAGTCTCGACACACCGTCGTCGGTAAAATGGACTATATTGGTGTAGCCGTTTCGCTTTGCATAATCTTCAAGCAGTTTCTTTTGGTTTGTGATACTGTTGCTTTCGCCTTGCAGCTCGTCATCACGGGAAAGACGCTCATACAATGGCGTGATTTTTGTGCTTTTCATTATGCACAACTCCTTTCTCGTTTTGACTCATGCAGATAAATAAGTCTTTTATAGCATACAACACCTTTTGTATGTTTGGATTTGTCACCTAAATCATATCATAAAGGTTGAAAACTTTCTACTTATTTTTCCGCATTTAAGAAAAACGAAAAAATTCACAAACATTTTCATAGTGCAAAACGCCGAAATTGCTGAAATCACCTAAAAAGCATTGACGAAAGCGGAGAAATGTGATACAATGTATTTGCAGAATAATATTTATATAGAAAGGGTTTGGCAAGTATGAAGCGACGGCGTAAAATCAATACATACATTTACTCGCGGCATAGGCGTAGATTTGCCTTTTTCCGTTATTCGTTTGCGGGTATTTATTAAGGTGTGTTCGTTTTCAAAGTATTTTGAAATCGGGCTCACCTTTTTTCGTTCTTACGCCGAAAATACAATAGGTGACTACATACCCGAAAGGAGCGTGCTGCCTATGAAAGAAAAAAACGCCGGATGTTCGCACTTCGGCATAAACAGAGAGCTGCGAAACAAGATGAAATTACAAAAAAGGAGGTCATGAAACATGAAACGCAAAACAAAAAAACCGGTTTCCGTTCTGCTATGTATAGTACTGTTGCTTTCGCTTATACCACTGACGGCATTTGCGGATGAATCGAAGGCTGTAAAGATTACGGAAGAATCAAAGACCGCAGAGCTTGTTACGGATACGGCAAAGTTTATCTCTTTGGATGAGGCAAAAGAAATTGCACTCAAAGACGCCGAGCTTGACAGAAACAAACAAAAAATAACGTTCACCAAGGAAGAACTGAGCCGCAATAAAGGCAGACCCTGCTACCTGTTGGATTTTTATACAGGGGAAAATCAGTATCATTATGAGATTGACGCAAAGACGGGAGAAGTTATCTACGGCAGAAGATATATTCTGCTTACCGAAGCAAAAAAGATTGCCGTTGATGATGCGGGCTGCACCGAAAAGGTTACCTTTACAGAGGAAGAATTGGTGGACGGCGGCATCAAAACGCCGTATTATCGGCTTATCTTTGCAGACAATAAAACACAGTGGACATACCGAATCAATGCGGTAAGCGGCGATATACTTGAAAAGAAAGAGAAGAATATCGGCGAGGCAGATTTAATCTCTTTGGAAAAAGCAAAATCAATAGCGCTTAATGACGCCGGTCTTGTTGAAAATGCGGAAAAGATTGTGTTCACCAAGGAGGAGCTAATCCGCAATCAGGACAAGCCCTATTACCTGCTGGAGTTTTACACCGGTAAATATCAGTATCACTATGAGATTGATGCAAAGACGGGCGACATTATCTATGGCAGAAGATATATTCTGCTTGCCGATGCAAAAAGGATTGCCGTTGATGATGCCGAATGCAGCGACAAGGTTACTTTTTTGGAGGAGGAATTGGTAGACGGCGGTATTAAAACACCGTATTATCTGCTTGTCTTTGCAGACAACAATACGCAGTGGACATACCGAATAAATGCGATAAGCGGTGCTGTGATGGGAAAGCATATTGATGATATCAGCGGTACGAATTTTATTTCCTTGGAGGAAGCAAAGAAAATCGCGCTGAAGGATGCCAAGCTTGATGAATACGCACAAAAGATTGTGTTCACCAAAACCGAGCTTAACCGCAACCAAGGCAGACCCTGCTACATTTTGGAGTTTTACACCGGTAAATATCAGTATCACTATGAGATTGACGCAAAGACGGGAGAAATTATCTACGGCAGAAGATATATTCTGCTTGCCGACGCAAAAAGGATTGCCGTTGATGATGCAGGCTGCACCGAAAGGGTTACCTTTACCGAAGAAGAACTGGTAGACGGCGGCATTAAAACGCCTTACTACCGACTCGTATTTGCCGACAGGAAAACGCAGTGGACATACCGAATCAATGCGGTAAGCGGCGCTATACTGGAAAAGAAAAGCAAGAACACCGATGAGCAGGATTATATTTCTTTGGAGGAAGCAAAGAAAATTGCGCTGAAGGACGCCGAGCTTGACAAATACGCACAAAAGATTGTGTTCACCAAAGTCGAGCTAAATCATTATCAGGGCAAGAAATGCTATTTGCTGGAGTTTTATACCGGTAGAAATCAGTATTACTATCAGATTGACGCAAAAACGGGTGACATTATCTATGGCAGAAGATATATTCTGCTTGCAGATGCAAAAAAGATTGCCGTTGATGATGCTGAATGCACCGACAGGGTTACTTTTTTGGAGGAGGAATTGATAGACGGCGGCATTAAAACACCTTATTATCATCTCGTCTTTGCGGACAATAAGACGCAGTGGACTTACCGAATTAATGCGGTGACGGGCGGCATACTCAAGAAGAAGCAAAAGGATATCAGCGTAAAACCCGACATCGAGTGGGAAAATCCGTTCGGTGACGTTAAGAAAAGAGATTGGTTTTACTTTTCGGTAAAATTCGCATATGATTTTGGATTGATGAAGGGTACCACCGAGATGGAGTTTTCGCCTGACTCTTATATGACCAGAGCAATGTTTGTCATGATTATCTATCGTATGGAAAAAGAGCCGCAGGCAGGAGGCACAGTGTTTGTCGATGTTGAAATCGGCGGTTATTATGACAGGGCGGTAGCATGGGCAAATGCAAACGGCATTGTTTCCGGCGTTTCAAAAGACCGTTTTGCACCGAACGATCCGATTACCCGCGAACAGATGGCAACAATTCTTTACCGCTACGCAGATTTCAAGGGATTTGACATAGAATCAAACGGCAATACGGCATATTCGGACAGTAATTCTATTTCTGGCTATGCGAGGAACGCTGTAAGCTGGGCGGCTGCAAACCTACTTATGAAAGGCAATGCCGACGGCAGTTTTTCGCCGAAATCGAACACAACAAGAGCGCAGGCGGCGGCTGTATTTGCCCGTATGATTGAAAATCTGGAATAAAAATGACCCGGTTGTAACATAAGCTATATTTTCAACGCATAAACCACTGTTGCAAAACGATGCGCAGGCATTGGCGATACAATGACAATGCTTGCGCATATCCCCTTAGGGCAGCCGCTTCGACTGCCCTTTTTTTGTACCTGAGGCCTTGACTAACTTTGTATGTCTCACAAAAAACAGTTTATTATTTAAAAAAATGATGCAGCTTTAC
>USAP01000146.1 GCA_900552775.1 uncultured Eubacteriales bacterium
CGTTCCGGAACCCTGCCAAGCGAGGTCCTCATCCCAGTATCCGCCGTGGTCGGCTGCGATTTTCAGCTCGCCTTTCGCTCGTCTCGTTCTCGTAGCGCTGCTGGTTCAGGCTGTCCTGATACTGACGCTCCTGCAGCTGCTGGTTCCACTGAGTGTCCGCACGGGCTGCCTCGTACTGACGGTTGCCGGAATAGATGTTGTAGCCGGTATTCAGCAGGCCGCTCAGCATGGAGCCAACGCCCGTGGTGCCGCTGAGAACGATCTGCACCGCATCGCCCAGCACACCCAGCACGGTCATCACATTGCTGAACACCTGCTGGCGGCGTGCTGCCTGCTGCTGACTGCGTGCGATAATTCAAGCAACGGCATAATCGGCGGTTCAGACGGACCGGCACAGGTATATACAAATAAAAGCAATGAAAATAAAGATTATGAACAGTACCTGACAGAACATTATGTCGATGAATCAAAGCTTCCGACACTTGATATAAACTTGGAAAAAAGATTTATATCCGACGATAGAGTTCTTCTTACGGATGACTCGGTTGAAAATGAGTGGGAGCTGGTGATTTATGAGTTTTATCACAATATGACGTCAGGCTCTTTTGGGAAGATGAAAGCTGTTATCGAAGATGAATCATTACTTGCGGCTATAGAAAACGAAGAAAAAAATTTTAAGGACGGGATTTACTATAGTAAAATTTGCATTGATGATTTAGAGCTTTTGGAAAAAGATGACCTGAAAGATATTTCGGAGAAAAATAAGCGGGAAATTTACGAAAGACTGAATAATTTGGGTATAAGCGAATTTGGCATTGCAAAAGTCGAAACCGAATTAAAGCATAACGAGAAATCGCTGAGTTTAGCTCCGCAAGTCGGTGACGGCGAGGTAACACGGTATTATCTTATCGGTAAAAAGGCTGATAAATATAAGATTTTTGAAGTTTATTGGGAAGGATTTTTAAATGACTGAGGGGTGCGGATAATGAAGAAGATGGTTCTCGGCATTGCGGTAATTCTTTTTGCAATATGCATTGAAATATCCGCCGCAGGACATTTGGAGTATATCACTTGGGGCATAGGCGCAATAGGGTTGGTAATATCCGTTGTGGAATATGCGGAAAACGGAAAAGGAGACAAGCAATGAAAAAAGCATTATTTATAGTACTTAAAATAATATTAACTGCGGTAACTTTATTTGTAAGTTATTATGCTTTATTTGTAACCGCTATGTTATTGTTTTCGAGCGGTATAAATCACATTATAACATACATAGGTTTAATTGTTGTGCCGTCACTTCTGCTGCCTTTGATATGGCTGAAAAAGAGAAAGAAGTTTTTAATAATTTGGTGTATCTGTGCCGCAGTGTACGGAGTCGCTCTCGGAACAAACTTCGGAATAATCAAATATAACAAAAGTATCACTGTTAATACTTCTCCGAACATTGATATTCAAGCGTATCTGCCGTTTGAGGAAAATTCCAAAATTGTAAAGACGGACAGCAAAACATTAAAGCTTACCGAAAATCTGCCGAGGATTGACGGGGCTGCTGCGTTGTTTCCCGTATATTCCGCATTTGTGAACGCTGTATATCCGAATACGACAAAGCTGCACGACGGAATATTTGAGTATAACAATACCCCTGACGGCTATCGCCTTTTAGCGGAAAAAGAAACAGATATTTTCATCGGTGTGTATCCGTCCGATGAGCAAAGGGCATACGCAGAAGAAAACCAAACCACCTTTGAATATACGCCTATCGGAACGGAGGCATTTGTTTTCTTTGTTCACAAGGACAATCCTATCACCAATCTTACCACCGAGCAAATAAAAGATATTTATTCCGGCAAGATTACAAATTGGAAGGATGTCGGCGGAAAAAATGAGAAAATTGCCGCATTTCAGCGAAATGAGGGCAGCGGCAGTCAAAGTATGCTGAAACGGTTTATGGGCGATACGCCGATTGCGGATGCGCCTACCGAAATGGTAAATGATTTAATGGCGGGCATTATAGAACAGGTGGCGGATTATAAAAGCAAAACAAACTCAATCGGGTTTTCATTCAGATACTATGTTGAAGGAATTATAAAGAATCCTGATATAAAAATGATCTCGATTGACGGCGCAGCACCGACCTCCGAAAATATCAGAAACGGCAGTTACCCCATTCTTACACCGATTTATGCTGTTACATACAAGGAAAATCAAAACAACAATGTTGACAAATTGCTTGAATGGATTTTATCCGATGAGGGGCAATACATTATAAACGAAACAGGTTATGTGGGAATAAAGAATTAGGAGGACAGTACAATGAAAAAACTATTATCAATTATTTTAACAATTACAATGCTTTGCTCTACGGCAATAGTTGCATTTGCCGATGATACAACCCCAAAAACCTCGGCAACATCTGTTCCGTCAAGCAAATGGGCAGCAGACAGCATTGAAACCGCAAGAAAAATAAATATTATAAGCGGAAACTATAACTTCCCCGGGGCAATTACCCGTGAAGAATTTTGTGAACTTGTATTCAATTATATTAAAAATTTTCCCGGATCGGCTTTCTCGGTGGGTATAATAAAACCTCCTTTTACCGATACGGATAATGAACATATTGAAGTGCTGAACGCATTGGGCATTGTCAAAGGAAAATCCGAAACGGAGTTTGCACCGAACGATTCGCTTACACGTGAAGAAGCCGCAGCCATTCTTTATCGTATGATAAGCAAAATATATCCCGGTTGGGATGTGACGGCGCAATACTTTGATTTTACCGACAGCGGGGAAATTTCCGATTGGGCAATGAATGATATTCAAGTCATCTGCAATATGGGTATTATGCAGGGCGTGGGCGATAACAGATTTGCTCCAAAGGAGTTATATACCACCGAACAGGCTGTTGCAACGCTTGTGAGGGTATATAATAATTTTTCAAAATCAAATGATATATCAAACGCCGAGAATTTGTCTTACAGCCAAATAAAAGATTTGCAAGAGTCTGTAAACAAAGGTCATTTTCCGTGGCGGCTCGACTATAAGCAAGTCATTATGAATTTTCTTTCCGACAAGGGTGAAAAAGCCGAAAACGGCGAACTCGTTGCTTTTGCCGGTGACGGAGAAAAATGCAGCGGCAACTATAAAATAGGAAACAGCATTTATACTCTTGAATTGTTTAAGCCTATTGATAAAAGCGAAACAGGTATTTGGATAGTAAAATCGTATGCCCAAAAAGACGTTATCGGTGGTGTCGATGGGGAAACAGAAATAAGTGTTTCCGACTTGACTTTTGCCGATAAGCTGAACGCACAAATGCCTGCGGATAAAAACTATATGTTTTCTCCGCTGTCCGTCAAGATGGCTCTTGCACTTGCCGCTAACGGAGCAGAGGGCAATACAAAGAATGAAATATTAAACACTCTTGGCGTAAAAAATCTTGACGAATTTAACACGCTTTCAAAGGATTTGATAAAAAGGTACTCTCAAACCGATATTTTGAGCCTTAATATTGCAAATTCAATATGGATCAACAAGGACAAAACAACACAGAATTTCAGCAAAAACTTTAAGAATATCGCAACGGAGTATTATAATGCCGATGTTAAGACGGTTGATAATAAAAATGCAGTCGGTGAAATCAATTCTTGGGTGAAGGATAAGACAAAAGGCAAAATTCCGCAGATTATTGATAATGCCGATAACTTTTGGGCAATGATTATTAATGCAATTTACTTTAAGGGCGCTTGGGAAAATGAGTTCAGCACATCCCTTACAAAACCTGATGAGTTTACTAATGCGGACGGAACAAAAACGCAAACAGACTTTATGAATAAAACAAGCTGGATTCCGTATGCGGAAACAAAATCTGCAAAGATAATTGAATTACCGTATAAAAACAGAGTTGACAAATTCTCGGACAGCGGCGAATATATCGGCACCGATAGCTTTGATGAGCTTGATGCGAGTATGTATTTAATGCTCGCAGACAGCAGCATAAATGCAGAACAGGAGCTTAATTCCGTAATCACCGACGAGAATTTTAAGCGTACATATACAAAACTTTCAATGCCGAAATTTAAGATTGAGTATTCCGAACGTCTTAATGATACGCTAAAAAACATCGGCATTAAAACGGCTTTCGACACCAAAACAGCCCGGTTTGAAAAAATGTTTGATTCGGGCAATATGTGGTTTACCGATACAATCCATAAGACATTTATCAGCGTGGACGAAAAAGGAACGGAAGCCGCAGCCGTAACATCAATCGGTATGGGCGGTTCGGCACTTCCGCCGGAGCCGATTGAGCTTAAATTTAATAAACCATTCTATTTTGCAATTCGTGATAATACAAGCGGAGAAATTCTTTTTATGGGAAGATATGCTTTTGCGGAATAAACGCAGAAAGGCTCTTTGCCGCTAAATACGACAAAGAGCCTTTCTTTAATAAAATTACTCGATAG
>USAP01000147.1 GCA_900552775.1 uncultured Eubacteriales bacterium
GGCATACCTAATTCAAAGCGATGGCCTTTTGGCAATTCGTTGTTTTGGTACTTCTCCAGCTCCTCATTAAACCGATTTAATGCCCTCTGCAGCGCAGTTTCCCGAGCCGAAAACATATCTCACGCCCGGATATTGATCCTTTTCATGAACCAGAACAAGACTTGTTCCCTTTCCCGTCTTTTCCGCCGTCACCCCGTCATTGGTACAATTGTTAAGACTCCATGCACCGTATGAACCTTTTTCGGGAAGCGATTTAAGAGATGAGCCGGGGGAATAGCTTTCAAAATCAAAGCTGTCCCCCACACTCCCCTGAGCGGAAACCAAACTACATAAAAGCGTTAATGCCAAAACCGCGCCGATACACTTTTTCAATTTCCGCTCACTCCTTTCATTTTCCTCTTTTTTGCAAGTTATTTAACTTCCGCAGCGTAAGCCGTGTATTCACTCGGCGTCATAAACATTGCTCCCTGTGCCTTGAGCCAAAGCACAAATTCTTTGAATCTTGCCTCAGCGCCGTCGTAATCCTTCCAGCCGTAGGGATGCGACTGAAGCATAACATATTCGCTTCCGTTTGTCTTTGCCGTTTCCCAGCTTGCCTTAAGATCTTCAACCGCGCGCGTGCAGCCTGTGCCGCCCTCTTCCATTTTCAGAGATTTGTAAAGCGGCGTGAAGTTATGCTTACCCTCAAGATACGAGGGCAGCGAGTTTGCTATGAGCATAACTGTTTTAATTTTTTTAAATTCATTGTCAAGAAGCTGCACTGTTGCCTCGTCCATGTCATTTGACGGAGGGTTAAAGGCTTTAATGTCAATCCCGTATCTGTCCGAGGTTTCAAAAACCGCCGTAAACTCCGCTCTCTGCGTTTCCGTGGTTGTCGTTACGGGGTCTTTTGTATCAAGAAGCGTATCTCCGTTTACAACCGTTCCGTTTTTGAATTTTCCGCTTCTCCAGTCATAGCCGTGAGACCAGACCTCAATGCTCGGATTGTCGTTTATCGCTTTTATTCTCGCCTTTTCTCCGGGGGTTGCGTTGTTTTCTCCGAGAGTATATCCCATAAGGCCGAAGCTTGCTTTGAGCTCGTTTTCCACCACCCAGTCTTTTACGCTCTCAAATACCGGCAGTCTTGAACTGTAGCCGAAATCATCAAGCTTTAAAAGTACAATCGGCAAATCCGTTGTAGGCTTAAGAATTGCCGCAGCACCGAATGGTGCAAGCGTTACGGAATCCCATCTAAGCGATTTTACAACATATGTTTTGCCGTCATCGGGAACCGTCAGTGAAAGCTCGGACGTGCTCTCACCATTGTTCGCCGAAATCGTCTCCGTTCTCACCTGAGAAAGTCTTCCGTCGCAATACAGCGCAAGAGTATGCATTACATTAAGCGTAACTCCGTTGTGCGCCTCGGCTTTAAATGACGCCGTAACCTCACCGGGTTTCAGAAGTGTCAGTATATTGCCGTCTCTGAGGAAGGAAACATTTCCCAGAAGCGTATCCTGCATATGCGTGTCAAACTCGATGTAATCTGTAAGCGTGAGCCCGTTTTCGTCGGTAATTCCATCAAAGCTTACATGGTAATGCTTTCCGCTTTGTTTTTCAAAGTTTACCTTTAAAGTATAATCGTCCACCCTTTCGACGGAGTCTATCGTTCCCTTGCCGAAGTTTAACGCAAGCTTTCCCTTGAGCGCTTCGGGCGTTTCCGCGGCCGCAAGCTTATTGTTGAATTTAATTATTACATCGTCGTCTTTTTTTACGTTTATTTCGGGGCCGGTTGTGGATTCGGCGTAATTTACCTTAAACGACTCCGCGTTTTCACGCGCGGGCTCAATAATTTTCAAATTGTCTATCCAGTAATGGCAGCGTTCCAAAGCCTTGGGGTTATTGGTCATTCTGAACATAAGGCGTCTTACGTTTGAGACAATCGTTTTATCGTGTGTATACGTATCGTGCGCTATAAGACTTCCGGTGTCATCCCAAACCCAGTATTCCTCGGTTTTTGTCTCGGAAACATAGGTTATGCGGACGTCATACCACTTATTAATCTCATAGGGATATGACTTTCCTCCAACGTCTATTGTGCCATTCGTTGAAAACTGCATAGCGGTCAGCTGCGGCGCGCTCGTCACCTCATCGGTCTTTACAAGCGACAGATAAATTACTCTGCTGTTTCCGTTAAGCTCCGGGACTTTTACGGAAAAGCGCGCGTCCATAGCCGGTATCGGAGTTTTCATATCAGCCCCCAATGTCGGATATTTCTGTTTTTCCGCCATTATCTTTGCACTTGTGCCCTTGCCTGCCGTGTTATCGGATACGACGCCGTCCGTCCCTTGCTGCTGATAATTGAGTGAATAGTTGAAAATCGTATTTCCGGGATTTCTCGGCAGGGTTGACGGCTCGTCTGAAACATAATCTTCAAAATCATCGGCTATTCCGCGCTTTGGACTGTAGCTGAACGAGGTCTCCGCCTTTACATTGTCCCAATAGCAATAAGAATCCTCTGTAAGATTCTTACAGGTTATACTGTTAAAAAACTCAATTTTGTTTATATACTCAAACTGTACCGAGTTTTTGGCCTCTCCGGTTTGGTTAAGCACAAGCTCGCCGTCACAGGTAATTATAACTCTGTATATTTTTTCGTTCATGTTGTACCACATTTTGACGTCGTACCACTTGTTTAATTCGTATCTTTTGCCGCCCGTGTCGTTGCCGAACAGCTCGATTGTATTGCTCTTTGTAAAATACAGCGAGGATATCGGGGTGGAGCCCTTGTCACCGTAAAGCCTTAAAACACGCGGTATTGCGTTTTCCGCATAAAAGGAGCCTTCAAAATAAAACGTGTCATAAAGCTTTTCGTTAAACCAATATGTTACGCCGCCGTATACGCCGCTGTCGTCAACATGACCCTGGTAAATTTTAAGAGCCTTGCCGTATTTGCTGCCCGCAGGACCCGCGGCGTAAGCGCCGTTGCCGGCGTTCTGCGCTTCTCTCTGGGTCATGTAGCCGTTGGGCGTTTCGTAAATATGCTGTCCCCAGCCGTTATAGGTGTCGGGGTCGTCTTTGTTGTAAGTTGTCGTAAACGTCTCAAAATCCGTCCCGTCGGAAAAGTCCTGATGTGCAGCCGCCGGCAGAGCCGAAAGACTCAAAAGCATGCACACCGCCAGGAAAATGCCGGTTAGTTTTTTCATGAATAATTCCTCCTATAAATTATTTTATAAAATTATAATATTCCGTGGGAGTCATGAACCTGACCTTTTCTCCCTTAAGAAACTCGATAAACATGGCAACGGTTTCAAAATCCTTTCTGTTGTCACCGTCCCAATACGGCGCATGACCGGGTATGATAAAATATTCTTTGTCGGAAAGCATTTTGTATCTGCTCATTATATCTTCATAGGGAAGAATAATTCCCGTGCCCTTTTCCACGAGAAGCCTATTTGAAAGATGCTTGAAGGTGCTGCCGCTTATAACAACCCCGTCGTTGCAGCTTTCAATAACGGTTTTATATTGCGGCACGGCTTCCATCGCCCTTGCCGTGTCGTCGTTTACCCTGTTATGAGGGGCGCCGAGGCTGCGCACCGTTACACCGCATTTTTCGTAAAGAATGTCGGCGCATTTTTGAAGCGTTTCAATCTGCTCGGCGAGCGGCGCATTGAATTCCGAGCTGTATACGCCGCCGTTTACCTCCTCCGCATGCGTATATCCGTGACACCAGATTTCAACGTATTCGCTGTCGTCCATCGCCTTCACCGCTTTGTAATACGCGTCGTTTTCCTTTTCAAGCGAATTGCATACGATTCCGAAGCCCATCTTTACCCTGTTTTCCTCCGCCCATTTTTTAAGCAGGAGAAACTTATCGTAATTTGTGTCTCTTAAATCGTCAAGCTTTATTATTGCGATTCTCGATGCTTTTTCCGCTTTTGCGACAGGCTCTGCCGTATCTTTCCAAAGCATGGCTTTGATTTTATAAGCCTTTTCATCGTCGGGAACGGAGAAAGCGAAGTTTTCCTCCTCTTTCGTCTCCGTGTATTTTATCTTACGAACGAAAATATCCTGTATTTTACCCTCGGAGTCATAAAGCGCCGCGCTGAAAATACCTTCTGACACAATGCCGCTCGGTGAATAAAACTCTGCCTTAATGTTTACGGTGCCGGGCTTTATGTAATTCGTTTCCGTCCCGTCCTCGTTTATCACAAAAATTCTGCCCTTTGCATTTTCGGGCTCGGTGTCAAACTCAATGTAATCGGAAAGCTTATTTCCGTAAACGTCCTCAATATCGGTAAACGAAACGTGATAATGCTTATCCTTCATCTTGTTGAAATCAACCGAAACCGTATAATCATCCACTCTTTCAACCGAATTTATTTTTCCCTTGCCGAAGTTTAACGCAAGCTTTCCCTTGAGCGCTTCGGGCGTTTCCGCGGCCGCAAGCTTATTGTTGAAT
>USAP01000148.1 GCA_900552775.1 uncultured Eubacteriales bacterium
CCCGCCTCATTGAGCGAGGCAATGTGTTTGCGGGCAATGAGCTCCATCACGGATCCCTGTCCGAAAATCTGCTTGTATGAAAACATGCAGAAAGATGAGGGCAATTCAAGCGTAGACGTTCAGAAAATTCAGGAAGACTTAAACGGTCAGACAATAAACGGCGTTAAGTATACCGCAAAGTTTGCAAGCATTAACGATATGCTCTCTTCAAATCTCTTTTTGGCATTTAACGGCTCCGTTGCTTCTCCCGTAACAAGCGAATCTTCGGCAAGACAGGGCGTAGGCATAGGTCTTAAAGCAAAACAGCACTGGTACGGAACGGAATATTTCGCAAACGGTACAATAAGCCTCACACAGGGCAGCGATATTTCGGATGAAGAAAAGGCTCAGCTTTCGGACGCATCCATTTCCGTTAAGATCAATTTCCCCTTTACTTCGTTTACTACATACGGAAAAGAGAACAAGGGATTCCTTACACCGGTATTCAAGTATACGGCAAATGCCGAAAACCCCGAAGTTCCCGTTAACTTCTATGTATTTGCTCCCAACATAATGATGCTGCTCGGAATCATTATTATCATTGCTTTGGCAATTTTTGCGGCAATGCTCATGAAAAAGAATCGCGCACTTGAGTCAAAATTAAAGGGCGATGATGAAACTTGCAGCTGCGACTGTGATCTTTCGGCAGACGACGAAAACTTTTTCGAAGGCAGCGAAGAAACAGAGGAATTTAATGATTCAGAAGCGACGGAAACTCCCGAAACGGAAGACAAATCCGAGGATGACGAGTAATATCGGGGGAAAACGTGAAAGTTCCTCTCGCGTTATGACTTAATCTCTTGTCATTCTTTGCCCTGCCGATAAGA
Source organism: uncultured Eubacteriales bacterium (assembly GCA_900552775.1). Classification (GTDB taxonomy): domain Bacteria; phylum Bacillota; class Clostridia; order UMGS1883; family UMGS1540; genus CALCLY01. The sequence continues at coordinate 867 of USAP01000148.1, forward strand.
GAAATTCAGTGACTTTTTGTGCCTGTGCAGGGAGGCGGAACGGAGATTTTTATGGCTTGCGCAAACATTGAACAGTATACGGGCATTAACATTGCCGACAGATTTGAAGGCGTTAAAAGAGACTTGTATCTTTCTTGCTGGGAATATATGCATAAAGCCTTTGGCGATAATGTTGAGTTTGAGAGGATGAAATATCAGATCTTGCTTTGTCCCGAGACGCGCGATTATTTGTATCGCGCACCCGAGCCTTCAAGATATATATACGGCAGCCGCCCCGTTCTCGAAAAAATTGTTTATGATTTGACGGCTCCGCTTAAAACGGAGCGCGAAAAGGCGCTTGCGATTTTGGTATATATAAGAGATTTGTACAAAACAAACTGTATGCTGAGAGGCAGCGACGGAAACGATTGGATTGATTATTTTTACGGCGGAACCGAGGAGGAGCTTATAAAAAAAGGCGAGTGGCTGTGCGAACGCGTGGCGCGGCTTATGGCCGCTCTTTGCGAAATCGCCGGGATGCCGGGGAGAGTAATATTCCACATGGCAAACGGTCATTTGACAAGTGAAATTTTCCTTGAGGGCAAATGGTCGTATTTCGATCCGCGCAAGGGTCTTTTCTATCTCGATGATGAAGGGAAAATAATGTCCCTTGCAGAGCTTATGGATAATCCGGATATGATTTACAGGCAAAGCGACGAGGTGTACTCGTATCATTCCGATTACTGGACGCTTGAGGATTGCAATGACGGCAACCACGACAGATATTTCAATCAGAATGAAATACAGTGCCTTGTTCCCTATTCTCTGGCAGACGCTTATAAGTACCACTTCAACTGGATGCCCGGCACGAGACTCGAGGATCATCACACAGCCGAGAGGGATTCGGCGCATGACGAATATGTAAAATGCATCAAAGAATACCTCGGCTGACCTTCGTGGCGGCTGACTCGGAAAAAATGCCGCAGACACCGTTTTCAATCCTCGCAAGAAGTGTGAAAAGCCATTTAGCGGCGCATATATATGCACTTTGATTCAGCTTGTTCGTTCTGCATTGATAAGCATGGAAGGGGCCGCGGTAAAAAGCGTTTTACCGCAGCCCCTCTCTGATTTTACTATTTCGAAAAACAGGTGGTAAATTTATGTTCTTACCAAGATTTAATGTAACCGTTCGCACAAACGCAGCGGAGCTTCCGGCAAGAGACAGCTTTTGCATTAACGACTGTACTCCGCCTTCAGGCTCTGTTATGGTAAAGCCCGTGCAGCGCACGTTAAGGGGCAGAAGCTTTGTTTTCGCCGTGACGGACAGCACTGCGATGGCGGATAATATCACTCCGCCCTCCGCGCTAATGTCGGAGCTTATAGCGGAAAACTGCAAAAAGCTCTGTAATACGACCACAGACAAGCTCGGTATTATTGTCAACGATTTTTTAACCGAGGCAAACGGCGAATTAAGCTCAAAGGCATCTGCGTATTCGCTCAGAAACTACGGTGCATCATACGCCATGCTGCATATACTGGACGGCACTGCCGTTATATCAAACCTCGGCAACGTATCAGCGTTTCTTTTGCGCGGAGACGAGCTTTCTCAGCTCAGCGAAAATCATTCGAAAAAGCAGGAGCTCGTTGCGGCGGGAGGCCCTTCGGAGGACGAAAACGAAACGCAGCTGCACGTGCTTAAAAAATACGTCGGACACAGCAAATGCGGAGATCCCGTAACGCCGTATTTTTCCGAAACTGTAGAAGTGGAGCGTGACGATGTGTTTTTGCTCTGCTCAAACGGTATTACGGACAAGCTGCCCGAATCACGCATAAAATACATATTGTCGCTTCAGACAACCGACGAAAAAATAGTCAGACGTCTTATAAGCGAAGCGCTTGCGCGCGGCGCCGAAGATGATGTTACCGCAATGCTTATACGCAACGGAGGAAAACCTATCCGTTCAAAGAAGAAAAAATCTCTTTTCATTGTCGCAGCGATAGCGGCCGCTCTGCTTGCCGCAGCTATCGCCGGTATTTCCGTCAGAAATAACAGCCCTGCAAACAAACCTGCTATATCGGAAGAAGCGGGCGTTGTCACACCTTCCGCTTCACCTGCCCCCACTGAATTTATGACTATAGAAGAATAGTGCCTGTTTTCGCTTTTCTTCTTGTTGCATTAAAAAATGACTCACCGTAAAAAAGTGAGTCATTTTTTCGTTTGAGCTTAAACTATAATTAAAAATCAACTTCTGTTCCGTAGAACGTGCACTTAAAGAGTTTAGCCATCTGCTCCGGAGTAATAGATCTCGGGTTCGAACCCGTGCAGGCATCGCCTACAGCAAGTTCTGCGATGGAATCGAGTTTTTCAAGGAACTCGTCTTCTTTAACGCCGAACTCCTGAATTGTCTTCGGAATATTCATTGCACGGTTAAACTCTTCAATTTTTGCAATAAGAGCATTAACCTGAGCTTTTTCGGATGTACCGCCCAAGCCTACACGTCTTGCTATATCAGCATAACGCCTCATAGCTTCCGGCTCGTGCGAGTTATATTTAATTACATACGGCAGATAAATTGCATTTGCGCAGCCGTGCGGAATATGACCGGTAGAGAATGCAGCTCCTGTCTTATGCGCCATTGAATGCACTATACCGAGCAATGCGTTTGAGAATGCCTGTCCTGCAAGACACTGTGCATAGTGCATCTGCTCTCTCGCGTCCATATCTTTGTTATAAGACTGCGGCAGATAATCAAATACCATTTCTATAGCTTTAATTGCAAGCGGGTCCGTAAACGGGCAGTGGAGCGTTGATACATAAGCCTCTATAGCGTGCGTGAGAGCATCCATACCGGTATAAGCCACCTGTTTAACCGGGAGCGACTCAACAAGCGCCGGATCAACTATTGCCACATCGGGAGTAATCTCAAAATCCGCCAGAGGATATTTAATACCCTTTGCATAATCTGTGATAACCGAGAATGCCGTCACCTCCGTAGCTGTTCCCGATGTCGACGGAATTGCGCAGAAATGAGCCTTGGTTCTGAGTTTGGGGAAATTAAACGGTACGCAAAGTTCTTCAAACGTTGTGTCCGGATATTCGTAGAATGCCCACATAGCTTTTGCCGCGTCTATCGGTGAACCGCCGCCTATAGCAACTATCCAGTCAGGTCCGAAATCCGTCATAGCCTTTGCGCCCTTCATAACCGTTTCAACGGACGGGTCAGGCTCAACACCTTCAAAGAAAGCCACTTCCATACCTGCGTCTTTTAAGTATTCTTCAACTTTATCAAGGAATCCGCCTCTTCTCATCGAGTTTCCGCCGGAAACAACAATTGCCTTTTTTCCGGAAAAGTTCTTAAGATTTTTGAGTGCGTCCTTACCGAAATACAAATCTCTTGGTAACGTAAATCTTGCCATAACAAATTCCTCCTAAAAAAAACGCCAAGCGGGACACGGTACGCAGCGCCCGTGCGTTCTCCCGGCAAAATGCCTCGCCCCGTCCGATGCGGCCA
>USAP01000149.1 GCA_900552775.1 uncultured Eubacteriales bacterium
GCGTCTATTTCCTGAAACGCAACAACAGCAGCGAGGAGTATTTTCTCGGCGGACGTTCAATGGGTCCCTGGGTTACGGTAATGAGCGCGCAGGCTTCAGATATGAGCGCATGGCTGCTTATGGGATTACCCGGAAGCATGCTTGCATTCGGTCTCGGAAAAGCATGGATAGGAATAGGTCTCGGAATCGGAACAATATTAAACTGGCTTATCACCGCAAAAAGGCTGCGCAAGCTCTCAAAAGCCGCAAATGATTCTATAACACTGCCGCAATATCTCACAAACAGATTTGCCGCAAAGAATCCGGCTCTGAAAATAGTGTGTGCAATTGTGTTTCTTATAAGTTTCACAATATATGTAGCATCGGCATTTTCGGCAGGAACAAAAGTATTTACTTCACTGTTCCCTGCTCTCGACCCAACTTTTGCAATGATAATATTTGCCGCAATAATACTTATTTACACATTTCTCGGCGGATACAAAGCTGTTTGCTGGACAGATTTCTTTCAGGGACTTCTAATGCTTGTGGCACTTTTGTCTATTCCGCTTTTCTCGGTTGTTATAATAACAAGAGTTTCGGCAGTGCTTGACTCTTCAATGATTACGCAAACCGTAATCGGCGCTGACGGAACTGCGTACAACTTTGTAACAAGCTTCTTCTCCGCAGACCCCAAAGATATTATCTCCGGTCTTGCGTGGGGACTCGGTTATTTCGGCATGCCTCACATTCTTGTCAGATTTATGTCTATCGAAAAACCGAGCATGGTAAAAAAATCTTCTATTGTTGCCATAATATGGGTAATTTTATCACTTGTATCGGTAGTCCTTGTTGCTTATTTCGGAAGGATTCTTGTTCTTCGCAACGGGCAGAGCTTTGCTGAAATGCTTCTTTCAGAAGGTAAACAAGAGCTTGTATTTGTATGTTTGGCAAGATATCTCTTCCCTGCATTCATCGCCGGAATACTTCTTGCTGCAATAATAGCCGCGTCAATGTCAACAGCGGATTCTCAGCTGCTTGTTGCATCATCGTCTTTTACAAGTGACATATACAAAGCTATTTTCAGAAAAAATGCAGATGATGAAGAACTCTTGTGGGTCGGCAGACTGGTGGTTATCATTGTTTCTCTTGTTGCATTCTTCATTGCTTCAAACAAAGGAAGCGGAGCTGCCGCAATTATGGATATGGTGGAAAATGCATGGGGACTTTTCGGCGCTTCGTTCGGTCCTGTCATAATACTTTCACTGTTTTGGAAAAGATATACATACGCAGGTGCACTTGCGGGAATTATTTCGGGTGCCGCCGTGGATATTCTTTGGCTTAACTTCATGTCTTCAACGGGTATATACGAAATATTGCCCGGCTTTATAGCAGGACTTATTATATCTGTTATCGTAACGCTTATTTCAAAAGCGCCGTCATATGAGGTTATTAAAATTTTCGAAAAAGGAACAGATGACTCTGTAGATGACTGATTTATCGGCGGCGCACTATTAAGTGCGCCGTTTTTTAATGAAACGGAGATTTATTATGAAAAAGAAAATATACGAAAATCTAGATACAATGATGCAGAACACAATGCCGCCGCGTGCGCACTACATACCGTATCAGACATTGGAAGATGCACTTGAATTTTGCCCTCAAAAAAGCAAATACCGAAAATCTCTGAACGGCACCTGGGATTTCACATATTACGAATATGATTCACTTGAAGGCACCGGGGGCGGCATATGTTCGAAAATAGAAGTGCCCGGCTGCTGGCAAACTCAAGGTTTTAACACTCCGTGGTATACGAATGTGAATTATCCTTTTCCGGTTGATCCGCCTTTTGTACCGGACGATAATCCGATGGGAGTGTACTCGCTCAATTTTGAAATTCCCCAGGAATGGCTTCAAAGAAGAACATTTATAGTCTTTGAGGGTATTTCCTCATGCGCGGAAGTATATATTAACGGCAATTATGCAGGGTACGGCTCCGGCTCACATATGCCGCTGGAGTTTGAATTGACGAATTTTGTTGTTCCTCAGAAAAACACTTTAACGGTTAAAGTCCGCAAATGGTGTGCGGGAAGCTACCTTGAGGATCAGGACTTTTTCAGGTTTTCGGGAATTTTCAGAGACGTATACTTGCTTTCACGTGACAAAGACTGTCTTTGGGATATTAAAATTGACTCAAACGAGCATTCAATAACTTATGACGGTGACGGAGAATTTACAGTTTATGATAATGATGGCAATGAAGCAGATCTTTCCGATCCGGTTTTATGGAATGCCGAAAAACCTTATCTTTATACCGCTGTGATAAAACACGGCAACGAATATATTCCGCAGAAAATCGGCATGCGCAGCATATGTGTTTCCGAAAAGGGTGAGCTTCTTATAAACGGCACACCCGTTCTTCTTAAAGGAATAAATCACCATGACACACATCCAGAAAAAGGCTATACGATGTCTTATGATGATTTAAAAACCGATTTGTTTTTAATGAAAAAACTTAATATAAACTGTGTAAGAACATCACACTATCCGCCGTCACCCGCTTTTTTGGAACTTTGTGATGAGCTTGGTTTTTACGTTGTTGATGAAACGGATATTGAAATACACGGCTTCGTATCACGCAAACCGCTCTATGTAGAAAAAAGTTCGGAATATGACATGGAAAGTGATGACTGGCTTTGCCGCCGTCCCGAATGGCGAAACGAGTTTGTAAGCCGTGCACTGCGCATGGCTGAACGCGACAAAAATCATGCTTGCGTAATTATGTGGTCACTCGGAAACGAAAGCGGATACGGTGAAAATCATATTGAAATGTACAACGCTTTAAAGTCACAAAACGATATGCGCCTCATCCACTATGAGGGCGGAAGCCGAATTCTAAACGGTATGAAAATCTTTCCCAAAGAAGGTTCTGACGTTGTAAGTTATATGTATATGCCCGTTAATGAACTTGAAGAACATGCAAAAGACGATGATATGAGACCCGTTTTTCTCTGTGAATACTCACATGCAATGGGAAACGGCCCGGGCGATATTGCAGATTACATGCAAGTATTCAGAAAATATCCAAAGCTTATCGGCGGATGCATTTGGGAATGGGCTGACCATACGGTGAAAAATTCGGACGGAACATGCCTTTACGGCGGTGATTTCGGCGAAAAAACCGATGACGGAAATTTCTGCTGCGACGGATTGGTTTTTGCGGACAGAAGTTTAAAAGCAGGTTCACTGGAAGCCAAAGCCGTGTATTCGCCCATAGATGTTATATACCAAAACGAAACTCTGACATTGTATAATCTATTTGATTTTACAAATTTAAACGAATATAAAATATGCTGCACTGTTGAAACAGACGGAAGATGTACACACTCCGCATGCTTTGAGGCGGATCTTCCTCCCCACGCTTCAGCTTCATATCCGTTCAAACCCAATGTACCGGAATACTGCGCGTATGCATGCTGTCTCAATATTTCGCTTATCAGCAAAGACGGTTTTGAAACAGCTTCAAAACAAATTATGCTTGATGTACCGGTTAAAAAAGCAATTAAAAATACTGACAGCGGAAATGTAGTTATAACCAAAGACCACGATTCAATAATTATCACAGGCAGTGAATTTGAGCACATAATAAATGCGCACACAGGCATGCTTTCCGATATAGACGGTCATCTTGACGGAGAAACAAAACTTTCCGTTTGGCGCGCACCGACAGATAATGACAGAAGAATCAAGAAAAAATGGGGATATATTGACGGCGATAATATGAGCGGAGAAAATCTCAACAGATTATGCAGTAAAATATACGGTTACAGCATATCTGATAATTCCGTAACTTTTTCAGGCTCTCTTGCGGGAATCTCAAGAATGCCGTTTTTCAGATACAATTTGGAATACACATTTTTTGATGACGGTTCAATACATGTTTCCCTGTCCGGCAAAGTACGCAAAGACTGCGTTGAGCTTCCGCGGCTCGGTTTTGAGTTTTCAGTCCCGGGTGAATACAAAAAGTTCAGATATTTCGGAATGGGGCCTGAAGAATGTTACGCCGATATGCACCATTTTGCAAAACTCGGCATGTATGAAAGTTCTGCCGAAAAAGAGTATGTTCCGTATGTAATGCCCCAGGAACACGGAAATCACTATAAAACACTTTGTCTCGAAACAGAAAACGGTCTTTGCTTTACAGCGGACAAAGCTTTTGAAATAAACGTTTCGGAATACTCCTCTGAAGACCTTACAGCAGCACGCCATACAGACGAACTTCATAAATCAGGCAGTGTCTTGGTAAGAATAGATTATAAAAATGCCGGAATCGGTTCTAACAGCTGCGGTCCGGAACTACTTCCTCAGTACAGAT
>USAP01000150.1 GCA_900552775.1 uncultured Eubacteriales bacterium
CATTACGGACTTTCCGGCGGCATCATGATTACCGCGAGCCATAATCCATCGAATTACAATGGCTTAAAACTTGTGCGTCGTCTGAATCTATTACATCGCTTGTGCTTTTACCGCATATATATCTCATGGACGAAAACTGCTTTTCCGTTACGGTTAAAAGCTGCACCATACCCGCAGGCGGTCTGCCTCGCCTGACGGTTTCCTCCACGGAGCGGCAGACGGAGCCGTTTAAAACCATGCGGCAATAAACTGATTCCTGCATCATAAGAAATCCGTTTTTTATAAGCAAATTTCTGAATTTTCTGTATTCCTTTTTGTCAGCAGAGGTCTCTGTGGGAAGGTCGAAAAAGACTATCATTCTCATAAATCTGTAACTCATATCTTTATAAATTTAACTTCCGACAAGTCATTGTCGTTTATAGCGTCAAAAATGCTTTTTGTGTATATTTTTACGGCATTTAAAAGCGTTTGTCTGCTTCCCGATATCATGAAACTTTCACGAAGAAGCGAAACAAGACAAATCTTCTCTTCTTTTTCAAAAAACACCGGATTCATATTATAAACCACCCTGTCTATAACAGGACGAAAAGGTTCCATCAGATCGCATGAAAGATTATACGGATTACCGGCGTTATCGTGGCATATGCCGAGTTGTGCCAAATAACCGTTTAAGCTAACCTCTCTGTTGAACGCCGAAAGAAGCAGTGAATATCCGTAATTCAGAGCAGCATTAACAGGGTTTTCCTGTCCGCGTGAAAATGATTTGCCGAAAAGCGCATTAAAATACACTTTTGCCGCATGTCCTTCACGGTTTGTCAAATCACCGTGCGTTACATCCGCGGCATATCCCGAAAGCATTGCGCTTTCACTCTCAAATCCCAGCTCTCCCAAAAGCCGCGCCTGGTTTCTGATTTTTTCGGTCACTATTTCCGTCCACACGGTCTTCTTTCTGCTTTCCGCCCACGCAATCTGCGTGCGAATTTTCCCGGAGCTGTCATGGCAGGCATTATACGGCTGAAGTTCCGCATACGGATTTCTTTTTTCATCGCAGAAAATAACACGTATTTTTTGTTTTGCAAGTTCGGAAAGCAAACACCCCGTCATGGATACAGCCGGATTTTCTATAAGCAGCACCGCTATTTCTTCGAGGAAAATCCTTTTGGTATCTTCTCCGCGGACAACCATGTATCCGACACTCAGATCCAGCTTACATCTGTTTGAAATTATAACCGTTCGCCAGCTCATAAAATCTCCTTTAAATTTCCGCTCACCTTTTCAAAAAGCCCTGAAGCGGATCTGTCAATAATACGTACATCATCGTATTTCCAGTTGCTCAGATTTGCACTGATATAAAGGGCTCCTGTTTTAGATTTATGTTTTTCCTGTTTGTTGTCATCTTTACTTAAGTCTACATCTCCTGATCTATTCGTCTTAAAATATAAAACCAGATTATTCAAATATCTTATTTGTTTCTTTATGGTTAGATCACAAAATTTTGTCTTCTCATTTTCATCAAGAACTATTTTTGCTCCCGGTATTTTTGAAAACGGTTTTTTGCTGAGCTTTTCGGCGAAAAACTTGAAAAGTTCAAGATTTTCTTTGGACGTAATCTTGCCAAGCCGATCCACTTTTCCATAATTTATGTCGTCCACAAGCTTCTCCTCCGCTTTTTTATATTTTTTATCGTCTGCAAGCTTCTCCGCCGTTTTTTCCAGCGCTTTAGCGTACCTCACATGTTCATGCGGCAAATACAATGTTGTTAATGAACGTAATAATAACAAAGCTCCGCCATTGCCTTTCCCTGAAATACAAACCTCAAATCCGTCAAGCGAAAGCACGGTGTTTATTTTTATAATTCTCTTTCCGAGCGGAAAAGACAAATCACGTATGTTACCGAGAGTGTCTTTTATATATTTTTCGGCAAATCCGGCATCATTTTCAAATTTGTCCGCACAAAGAAGATCTACAGGTAAAAACGTCACCTCTGTTTTCTTTCCTTTGGTGTACTTTACAAGGGAAAAAATGACATGGAAGGTTTGTTGTAACCGCCGTATTTTGCGGGATCAAGTCCCTTCTTGCGCGGCACAAGCCCCGGCTTTGCGCTTACAGGCTGTATGTCAAAAAGCTTTCCCTTTTTCTTCGTCTGATACTTTGTCAAATGCACAAATTTTGTGTTCATAACTTTGTCAACAACGGCAATATGCTTTTGCGGGCTCCAAACCTCCGGCGCATTTCTAAGCTCTTTTCCAAACAGCACCCGATAATTCAGTGAATACTTATCCTTTGCAACATTAAACTTTTTTGTAAATTTCTCATTGAAAACATTTCCCACTACAATATTTAGGTATGCGTCATGAGCATGGTGCACATCGTTCACCGTGCGGCATTTTATAAGCTGTTCATCATTTTTTTCATCATCCGAAAGTCCCGCTTTATTTTTTATTTCACCGTATTTATGCCTGAACTCGGAAACATTTTTTGCTTTTACATACACGATTTCCGTATCAGGATATTTTTCTGTTAAAAGCAAAGTCAGTGCCTTTGCTGACTGACTTGTCTCAACAAGCTGCCGGTTTATAAATCCGTTTTTTTCTTCATCCGAAAACGGTGTGTTTCTTATAAGTCTTCTGTGCTTCTCGGCAGTAATAAGCTTATGCTCCAAAAGATAATCCCAGTATGAACGCATTTTGTTTTGCCACTCTGATTTTATCGGATAAACATCACCCTTATCTTTGTTCTCCGGAGAATGAACCAAAACTTTATTGTTATGTATGCTGTCATCTTTAACATATGCCTGCGGCCATATATGGTCTATATTTACACTGCCCGATTTGATTTCTTCAATGTTTATCGGCTTTCCGCAATAAGCGCATTTTCCAAGTTGCGTAAAATACAAAAACAGTGCTTCGCTGCGCAGACGGCTGTTAGCATCATCTCCAAGCGAATTAAGTTCGTTCATCATTTTCTGAACGTCCGCATCCTTTTTTATACTTTTATAAAGTTCCGTCAGCTGTTTTTGCCGCGAATCGGTACGTTTTTTCTGCTCCGGCGCACCTCCGCGCGGCATTTCAACAAATATTTTCTCAGGTACCGACTTTTTTGCCTTTGTAATGTCATCAATTACCTCAAGAGCTCTTAAAACCGGTCTCTTAACAGCATTTGAAACACCCATATCGTCAAGTCTGCTTTGAACGGAATGCGTTCTTTCATCATAGTAGTCCCGATTTCTCTTGTTTATAATCTCCCTGAATGTATATTTATCGGACAGAATCTGCATTAAATTATCGTTTGTGCTCCACATAAAGTGCATAATCGTGCCTGTTTCACCTGTTTCGCGGTCTGTCCCTTCTATAACATTTAAAAACTCCTCCGATAGCCTTCCGAAACCGGAATAGTTTTTTCCCGATATATATCTTATATCTTCGGCAGAGAGTTCAAATTTTTCACCGAGCCACTTTTTAAATCTCCCCTTATCCTCAGTATATGTTGAGTATTTTATAATTTCTTCAACTTCTGTTTCTTTTAGTTTTTTCTCTTTCATCAAACGGTAAAAATCAAACATCGGTTTCATGGAAGATTTTATTTCCGTGTCTATTCCGCTTATACTTGTCTCATCTCCCTTTTTGATTATTCCGTTTGCCACAAGCCATTTAACCAATGTTTTATATGTAACTTTGGGTTTGTTTGTTATGCCGGGCATAAAAACCTCGTTAAATATTCTTTGCTTAAGTTCCGTACTTATCGGTCTGCCGTTGATTTTCAGCGGATTAATCTCATTAAGAACGGAATATTTGCAATAGAGCAGCGAATTTCCGGCAGCTACGTCCGCGCCAGAAAGATAAGTACATGTATTTGTCATTCTGTTTATAAATTCCTGCTCGCATTTATCAAAATCAACCACTTTTTCAAAATTCCACGGATATATTTTTTCTTCTGATTTTTTGGCTATCCAGCCGAATTTCTTGCTGTTAAGCGGACCCACAAAGTAAGGTATTTTAAATAGAAATATTGATTTTATTTTTTCCGAAGTAACATAACCGTCCTTGTCTTTTTCTTTCAAAAATCCGTAATGCTCGGAAGCATTCTCTAAAATCTTGCAAAGTTCAGCGTAATACAGCTGGTGCGGAATAACCCTGTTATCACCGTTTACCTGTTTCGGCATGTATGTTTTGTTGTCAATGTCACTTAAAATCTTTTCAATTGTTTTATCCGATTCGTTTTTCTTTTCTATTTCCGAAACAATACTTTTAACAAAATCATAAAAATCCTCTCTTTTTACCGATTTTGATTTTCCGACATATGCACTGTATCCGTTATTTGATGTATCCCGACTTGT
>USAP01000151.1 GCA_900552775.1 uncultured Eubacteriales bacterium
TATTAAAAAAAGAACCGAGAAAAAACTTTTCTTCAAAATTACATCTCCTTAAAATACATTAATAGAATAATCATATCACAATTTGAAAAAGAAAGCAATATTTTGCGGTGAGATTAATTGACTTTTTATGACAAAGTATGTATAATAGTAAAAGGTGATTTAATTGAAAGATTATACGGCTCTCACAGAAGAACTTAAAAAAACCAAACACTGAGTGATGATGATTTCCGCACGCTGCTGCTTTTTCGGGGCGATGACATAGAACTTTTTGCCGCTGCGGACTCCGTCAGAAAAGAAATTTACGGCAATGAAGTGTATATCCGCGGGCTTGTGGAATTTACGAATTACTGCAAAAACAACTGCTTTTACTGCGGTATCCGCCGTGATAACAAAAATGCTCAAAGATACCGCCTTTCGGAGGATGAAATAATTTCGTGCTGCAAAGAAGGGTACGGACTCGGTTTCAGAACGTTTGTGCTGCAGGGCGGAGAAGACGCTTTCTTTACGGACGGTGTAATGTGCGGAATTATATCGCATATAAAAGAAGATTTTCCCGATTGTGCCGTCGGTTGCGGGGCTTATTATTGCCGGCGAAGCTGTAAAGGACTTGTGCGGAATAAAAAATAACGGTAAAATATAAAAAACTCTTGACAAAAAGGGTAAAAGCATGTATAATATTTAGAGTAACAAGCAGAGTTTAACTCTCGCCATGCGGCAAAAGCTTTATGGCAAATATGCAATTTTTGTTTTGCGCTGCTTGTTTGCGGTGCATTTTTTTGTGCACAAACTTTTTTGGAGGTGTTTCGCAATAGCTAAAGAAATGATGATTAATGAGGAAATCCGCGATAAGGAGGTACGACTCATTGACAGTGACGGCTCACAGCTCGGCATTGTGGCGGTAAAAGAAGCGCAGAAGATGGCATATGCCAAAAATCTTGACTTGGTTAAGATTGCGCCAAAGGCAGAACCGCCCGTATGCAGAATAATGGATTACGGCAAGCATAAATTTGAAACGGCAAAGAAGGAAAAGGAAGCAAGAAAAAACCAAAAGGTTGTCGCAATCAAGGAAGTAAGGCTTTCGCCGTCTATTGACAGCCATGATTTCAATACTAAGCTTAATCATGCGATAAAGTTTCTTAAAAACGGTGACAAAGTTAAGGTTTCCGTTCGTTTCCGCGGAAGAGAGCTTCATCATGCGGCACTTGGCGAAGATATTTTAAAAAGATTTGCCGAAGGTGTTTCCGAGGTCGGAAATGTTGATAAGCAGCCTAAACTTGAAGGTCGCTTTATGAATATGTTTGTAACACCAAAATGAGATTTTTGAGCTGAGGGAGAGTTCCCGCTATGCTTTAAAATATATTACTATTTGAAGGAGGTCAAGACCATGCCAAAACTTAAGACACACAGAGGCGCGGCTAAGAGATTCAGCTTTACTAAAAACGGTAAAGTAAAAAGAGGTAAGGCTTTCAAAAGTCATATACTTACAAAAAAATCAACAAAGAGGAAAAGAAGACTGCGTAAGATTTCTTATGCGTCTGTTCCGAACACCGCAACAATCAAAAAGCTGATACCGTACAAATAAGGAGGGATAAAGATGGCACGAGTTAAAGGTGCATTGCACACAAGAAAAAGACGTAAAAAAATATTAAAGCTCGCTAAGGGCTTCAGAGGAGCTAAGTCCAAAAATTTCCGTGTTGCCAATCAGGCAGTTATGAAATCTTTGGTTTATGCATATGTAGGCAGAAAACAGAAAAAGAGAGATTTCAGAAGACTTTGGATTACCCGTATCAGTGCTGCTGCAAAGATGAACGGTATGAATTACTCAACATTCATGAACGGACTCAAAAAGGCGGGAATCGAAATCAACAGAAAAATGCTTTCGGAAATTGCTATTGCAGATCCCGCAGCATTTACTTCGCTTGTTGAAAAGGCAAAAGCAAGCCTTTAATATTTTGCGCATAAAAGTGTCGGAACATGGTTTCGGCGCTTTTTGTTATTATGAAAAATAACCGAAAAAATGCTTTTGGGCAAACTCGGTAAAAAGACAGAAGAAGGGCATGAAAATGAGTGACAGATGTAAAAAAGCGCTCTTAAAGCGCATGGAAGGATATAATTGCGCGCAGGCTGTTTTGTGTGCGTTTGATGATATTATCGGTATCCCGGAAGAAACGCTTTTTAAACTTTCCGAGGGATTTGGCAGCGGCATGGGCGGAATGAAGAATGTTTGCGGCGCAGTGACGGGGATGTTTATGGCGGCGGATCTTATTTTGGGAAAATCCACACCCGCAAATCCGCAGAGCAACAGGGCGGCGGCATATAAAAGAACAAGAGAACTTGCAGAAAAATTCAAAGAACGTACGGGTTCGCTGATATGCGCGGATTTGCTGGGCGAAAACGGCAAAAGAACGTATGCGTGCAACGACTGCGTTACAGACGCGGTGGACATTTTGGATGAATATATAAAAAATGAAAGCGGAAAGGAATCCAAAATATGAAGACATATAACCTTACGATCCCGACACTGCTGGGAACGGAAAAAATAGTCGCCGGAGAGGTGCAGCGCCTCGGATATGAAACAAGCGAAGTGCGCGACGGCGCCGTGACCTTTACGGGCGACGCGGAGGCAATCTGCCTGGCGAATATCAATCTTCGCTGCGCCGAGCGCGTTATGATAAAAATAGCCTCTTTCCCGGCGCGCAGCTTTGACGAGCTTTTTGAAAGCGTAAAATCCATTCCGTGGGGTGATATAATTGAAGAGGATGCTGCATTTCCGGTGAAAGGGCATGCTTTAAAAAGCATACTTGCAAGTGTTCCCGACTGTCAGGCAATAATAAAAAAGGCTATAGTTTCAAAGCTTTCGCAAAAATACGGCATTGAAAGATTTGAGGAAACGGGTCCTCTGTATCCGGTGCATTTTGCAATAATGAAAGATGTTGCCACGATTTATATCGACACCACGGGGCCTAACCTTTATAAAAGGGGGTACCGCGAAAATACGGTGCTTGCCCCGATGAGAGAAACGCTTGCTTCGGCAATGGTGGATATGAGTTTTTGGCGCGGTGACAGAACATTTCTCGACCCCTTCTGCGGCAGCGGAACAATTCCGATTGAGGCGGCGCTTTATGCTATAAACCGCGCTCCGGGAATAAAGAGAAGATTTGTTGCGGAAACGTGGAGAACACTTGTTACGCCGAAGCTTTGGAAGGAAGCGCGCATAGAAGCGTGTGAAAACGAAACGCCAAACAGAGAAACGCGGATTTTTGCCTCCGACATAAGTCCGGAAGCGGTGGCAATTGCAAAGAAAAATGCGGAAAACGCAGGGGTGGCGGACAAAATTCATTTTGAAGTGAGCGATGTTGCTAATATAAAACCTTTTCAGGAAAAAGGAGTTATTGTAACAAATCCGCCGTACGGTGAGAGACTTTTGGATATAAGAAGCTGCGAGAGACTTTACAGAGTCATGGGCAAAAAATTCGGCAACTTTTACGAAGCAAAAAAATTAATTTTAACATCATTTGAAAAATTTGAAGAGTTTTACGGCAGACCTGCCGATAAGAGAAGAAAACTTTATAACGGCATGCTTAAATGCTATGTTTATCAATATTTTAATTGAGGAGCACGCGCAAAATGGATTATAAAAAATATCTTACCGAAAATATCATTCCCTTTTGGCTTAAAAACGGACTTGACCGTGAGTGCGGCGGAATGTATCTTTATTTAAATGAAAACGGCGAACTTTACGGAGATGAAAAAGGCGTATGGTTTCAGGGCAGAGCGCTTTATTCATTGTGCCGCGCATATAACGCTGTTGAAAAAAATCCCGAGTATCCGGAAGCAGCAGATTCCTTATATAAATTTCTGAACAAATGCCGTTTAAGCGATGGCAGACTCGGCTTCAAGGTTACAAGAGAGGGCGAAACATTTTCAAAGCACGCGTTTGATTACAGCGAGATGTTTGCTGCAATAGGATGTGCCGAATACTATATTGCATCGGGAAAAGAAGAGGCACGTGAATATGCCGAATCGTATTTTGACACCGCATATAAAATGTATAATGATTTGATGGGTTCCGTCGGAAAAACGGAAAGATACCGCCAGGTTGCTCCGTCTATGATAATGCTTTCCACATCACAGGTTATGAGAAAAATCGATCCCAAGTATGACGATATTGTAACGGAAATGCTTGATGAAATATTAAACGGCGGCAATGTAAAAGATTTTGCAATGCTCGAAAATGTTCATCCTGACGGAAGCTTTGCCGACACGCCGGACGGCAGACTGGTAAATCCGGGTCACAGCCTTGAATGCGCGTGGTTT
>USAP01000152.1 GCA_900552775.1 uncultured Eubacteriales bacterium
CCGAATTTTTGATTATATTCGAAAGGGGCAGAATTATGTCCTTGTATCAGAAACTCATTCAAGGGAAAGCCAAACTTTCCGTAACGGGTCTCGGTTATGTTGGAATGCCGATAGCTGTTGCTTTTTCAGAAAAACTCAGTGTTATAGGGTTTGACAAAAACCCCGAAAAAATCAATATCTACAAAAGCGGAATCGACCCGACAAATGAAGTCGGCAATGAACTTATTGCCAATTGTTCCGTAGAGTTCACATGCGAAGAAACAGCTCTTTCGGACGCGCTTTTTCACATTGTTGCGGTTCCGACTCCGGTAAATGAAGACCATACGCCGGATTTGTTGCCATTAAAAAGTGCCAGCCGCATAATTGGCAGAAATATGCGGCGCGGAAGCATAGTGGTGTACGAATCCACGGTTTATCCCGGAGTTACGGAAGAAATATGCATCCCTATTCTGGAAAGAGAATCGAGTCTTAAATGCGGCACGGACTTTAAAGTCGGCTATTCTCCCGAGAGGATAAACCCGGGTGACAGAGCTCACCGGCTTGAGAGTATAGTAAAAGTAGTTTCCGGAATGGATAAAGAAACGCTTGATGAAGTTGCGGCTGTGTATTCGCTCGTTGCACTTGCCGGCGTATACAAGGCGCGTTCAATAAAAACCGCGGAAGCGGCAAAAGTCATAGAAAACAGCCAGCGCGACATAAATATTGCTTTTATGAACGAACTTTCCGTAATATTCGGCAAGATGGGAATTGACACAAAATCAGTTCTCGAAGCGGCGTCCACAAAATGGAATTTTTTAAACTTTTCGCCCGGTCTTGTCGGCGGACACTGTATAGGTATTGATCCATATTATCTGACATACAAAGCGGAAATGCTCGGCTATCACAGCCAGGTGATACTTGCCGGCAGACGCATAAATGACAGTATGGGCAAATATATTGCCGAGCTCACCGTAAAAGCTCTTATAAAATCAGAAAAAAACGTAAAGTCTGCACGTGTTGCGATTTTGGGATTTACATTTAAAGAAAACTGTCCGGACACCAGAAACACTAAAGTTTTTGACATTGTACGTGAGCTTCGCGAATACGGAATAGAGCCTGCTGTCTGCGATCCGTATGCCGATAAGAAAGAAGCTAAGGCACTTTACGGAACGGAATTTACAGATGTTGATGATATATCTGAGGCGGACGCCGTAATTCTTGCCGTGGCTCACAACCTATTTAAAAATTTTAACATAGAGAAAATATCATCCATGTTTGCGGACGGCAAAAAAATTCTTATGGATGTTAAAGGAATTTTTGACAGGGACAAGTATGAAAACAGCGGTTTTTTATATATGAGTCTTTAAAAGCGGAAAGGCGGCGGACAAAATGGGATATAAAAATTTAAAATTTCCGGACAATTCACTGTTTCTTGTAACGGGCGGTGCGGGTTTTATAGGCTCAAATCTCTGTGAAGCGATACTTAATCTCGGATACCGCGTCAGATGTCTTGATGATTTGTCTACGGGCAAAGAAGATAACGTGAAGTTATTTATGAATAATCCGAATTATGAATTTATTAAAGGAAACATAAAGGATTTTGACGTGTGTATGCATGCCTGCAAAGGCGCTGACTATGTTTTGAACCAAGCAGCGTGGGGCAGTGTTCCTCGTTCAATAGAAATGCCGCTTTTTTATTGCAAAAACAATATAGACGGCACACTTAACATGCTTGAAGCCGCAAGGCAAAACGGCGTGAAAAAATTTGTGTATGCCTCAAGTTCTTCGGTTTACGGCGATGAACCTAATCTTCCGAAAGCCGAAGGACACGAAGGGAACCTTCTCTCGCCGTACGCTCTTACAAAACGGTGCAATGAGGAATGGGCAAAACAGTACACCATGCACTACGGGCTTCAGACGTACGGCTTAAGATATTTTAACGTTTTCGGCAGAAGGCAGGAGCCTTCGGGCGCTTATGCCGCGGTTATTCCGAAATTTATAAGTCAGCTGCTGCACGGAGAACGCCCTACGATAAACGGGGACGGCAGACAAAGCCGCGATTTTACATATATAGAAAATGTTATAGAAGCAAACCTAAAGGCTTGCCTGGCTCCCGCGGAGGCAGCAGGCGAAGCGTTTAACATAGCGTACGGCGGGAGAGAATATCTCGTGGACATATATTATGCGCTGTGTGAGGCGCTTTCGGTCAGTATTGAACCTATTTTTGCTCCGGACAGGAAAGGTGATATAAAACATTCCAACGCAGACATAGGCAAAGCCAAAAGAATGCTGGGATACCGGCCGGAATACGACTTTAAAAGAGGCTTGGCCGAAGCAATAGAGTGGTATAAAACCAATCTCTGAGGGAATCGGCTATGTTAAAAAACCCGGAAGAAAAAGAGCGGAAAGGAGATTAAGATGACCAATAAGCATACGGAACACATGCGACTGCGCAACCGATATGTGCTCATGCTCGACATACTGATTGTTGTTATGGCTTACGTGCTAACCGTGCTCACGGTTTTTCCGATCAGACTTATGCCCTCATATGTTTGGAGCGGCGGCAGAATAATATTACTCACCGCGATAATATACGTCTCTTTCATGTATCTTTTCGGAATATACAGAACAAACTTGGTTTATGCGGGCACGGGAGAATATATAAAGCTTTTGGCGGCATGTGCAATGTCCGCGGCGTTCAGCATTGCAGCGGGCACATTTGAGATAACGGGCTTCTTTTTCCCGAAGCTCAATATTGCCGCGAACTCGCTTACGGTATGCATGATAGTGCTTTTCCGCGGTTTTCTGAGATTTACTTATAAGCGCCGCTTAAGGACAAACGGAAAAGGCGGAAAAAAATGCATTATAATAGGCGGCGGCAGAGTGGGCGTAATGGTTCTGCGCGACATTTACGAGAGCAAAACCTTAAATTACAGCGTTGCCGGAATTATAGACGATGACCCGTCGCTTTTTCATCAGACAATATACGGCACCAGTGTAATAGGCAACAGAAACGATATTGTGTTTTTATGCAAAGAACTTCATGTGGAAGAAATTATTTTTGCCATATACAAAATATCTCCTAAGGACAAGGCGGATATTCTTAACATTTGTAGCAACACCGGCTGCAAAGTTAAAATCATTCCGGGGATCGATGCTATTCTTGATGGCGCACTTTCTCCGTCATCAATGCGTAAAATAGATATCGGAGACCTTCTGGAGCGCGACCCCATTGTGCTTGACAACGGCAAAATCGACACGCTTATAACCGATAAAACGGTTCTTGTAACCGGCGGAGGCGGCTCCATAGGTTCCGAACTGTGCCGGCAGATAATGAAATTTTGCCCCAACCTGCTGGTGATTTTTGACATATATGAAAATACGACATACGAACTTCAAAATGAACTTGAAAAAGATTTTGACCCGCAAAAAATAAAAGTGCTTATAGGCTCAGTGCGTGATAAAAAGCGTTTAAACGATGTTTTTTCAAAATACAAGCCTCATATTGTTTTTCACGCAGCAGCTCACAAGCATGTGCCGCTCATGGAGTTTTCACCCGGCGAAGCAATCAAAAATAATATTTTCGGAACTTATAATACGGCAATGTGTGCACTTTCTCACAATGTACGCAAATTTGTTCTGATTTCAAGTGACAAAGCCGTAAATCCCACAAATGTTATGGGCGCAACAAAAAGAATGTGCGAAATTATTGTTCAAAACATGCCCGAAGGGAAAACCGAATTTGCAGCAGTTCGTTTCGGAAATGTTCTCGGCTCTCACGGCTCGGTCATTCCGCATTTTAAAAAACAGATTGCTGAAGGCGGCCCCGTGACGGTGACGCACCCCGATATTACAAGATTTTTCATGACAATTCCGGAAGCCGCTCAGCTTGTTCTTCAGGCAGCGTCATACGCAAAAGGCGGCGAAATATTTATACTTGACATGGGAAAGCCTGTAAAAATATACGATCTTGCAAAAAAACTTATTCTGCTTTCGGGTTTGAGACCCGATAAAGATATTAAAATAATTTTTACGGGTCTGCGTCCCGGCGAGAAGCTGTATGAAGAGCTTTTAATGGAGGAAGAGGGACTTACGGAAACGGAGCACCGCAAAATATTTATCGGAAAGCCGTGCCGTATACCTTATGAAGAACTTTTGCAAAAGCTCGAAACATTGAAGAACATCGCCTATGCCGATGATGACCCCAAAATCAAAAGTATTATGGCAGATGTTATAGAAACATACTCTTCGCAGAACTGATAGGTCTTTACAAATGTACAAAACCTTCAAGACTTTTGAAAAATATTTTAAAACTGAAAGCCGATTC